>DQEK01000435.1:5429-5623 GCA_003533545.1 Acidobacteriota bacterium
CCGCCCCGAGTAACCGATGGCGACTGGTAACCAGTGACAGTAGGGGACGCCGAGTCAGTGATCGCGCGGCCACGTGCGACTTTCCTCCTGGTGCGTTGTCTCCGCTGGCACCTCGAGCCACAGCGGCCACCAGCGCCTCAAAGTAGCCGACGCCCGTCGCCGAGCCACGACCAGTGGCCAGCCTAAAAGTTCCC
>DQEK01000045.1 GCA_003533545.1 Acidobacteriota bacterium
CTGAAGGAGAGCCCCTCGCGCAGACAATTCTCGAGACGGAACTCGAGAGGATTCTTGCCGATGCGTTCCGCAAGACGATCGATTAGGCTCTCGTGAACCACAGCGCACTGAAACACACCGAATCCTCGAAAGGCTCCGGCAATCGGATTGTTGGTGTAGGCGGAGAAGCTGTCGGCCTTGTAGGTCGGCCAATGATAAGGCCCCCCCAGATGGAGGGCCATCTTCTTGATCACGAAGATTCCCAACGAAGCATACGGCCCGGAGTCTCCATAGGCGACACCTTCGAGCGCGGTGAGCTTGCCCGCCCGTGTCGCACCGGCACGGGCCCGTACGATGGTGGGATGGCGGTGCGTTTGGGTCAGCATCGATTCATGACGCGTATAGGCGAGCCGAACCGGTCGCTTGGTCGCCCAGGCCAACAGGGCGACGAAGATCTCGACGGTGACATCGTCCTTGCGACCGAATCCGCCACCCATCGTGCTGGCAATGTTCCGGATACGGTTGGCTGGAAGACCGAGCACACGGGCGACCTGGCGGCGGTCACGGTAAACATATTGTGATGAGGAGAAGATCACCAACGTACCGTTCTCGTCGATCCAGGCTATACCTGACTCGGGCTCGATCGGTGCGTGGTCCTGTCCGTGGGTGTGGAACAGGTCCTCGACAATGACATCCGCGTCTTCGAAGCCTTGCGCGACATTACCCTTGCGCACGCGCGTGTGGAGAATGAGATTACCTTTCGGCTGCACCTTCGGTGCGTTCGCCTTCAAGGCCGACACCGGGTCGAACACCGCGGGCAGCGGCTCGTATTCCACCTGAATCTTGGCGACGGCTTCCTCTGCGAGATACGGGTCGTCAGCGGCAACGAGCGCCACGGGCTCTCCGCAAAAACGCACTTTGTCCTCGGCTAGGACCTGCTGGTCGGGCAGCGCAATCCCGTAGACGTTGTCGCCAGGGATGTCCTTGGCGGTCAGGACAACACGGACGCCCTCCATCCGTTCGGCTGCGCTAGTGTCGATACGCCTGATCTGGGCGTGCGCGTGGGTGCTCAGTAGCACTTTGCCGTAGAGCATTCCCGGCTTGTACAGGTCGCCGCCGTAGATCGCCTGGCCCGTCACTTTCGCGACAGCATCTTCGCGGACGACCGACTTGCCGATGATGTCGTGTTCCGCGTCTAGTCCGACTGCCTCGGTCGGCGGCTGAACATCAGTGTCGACGGTGAAGGTGGCCATGCTGATGCCTTCTCTGTTCTGCTTCTGGTCCAGAGGGCGCTATGTTCTTGTTTCGGCTGCGCGCTGGATAGCAGTGATGATCTTCTGGTAGCCGGTGCACCGGCACAGGTTGCCAGCGATGCCCTGGATGATCTCATCCCTCGTCGGATGAGGGTTGTGCTTGAGCAAATCGAGACCGGCCATGATCATCCCCGGGGTGCAGATACCACACTGGACGCCCGCTTCTTCCATCATGGCCCACTGTAACGGGTCCAGATTCTCTGCCGTGCCGATGCCCTCGATCGTTTGCACCTCACCGCCACTCGCTCGTTCCATCGGCGTGAGGCATGCCAGTGTGGCTGTTCCGTTCAGGAACACCGTGCAGCTTCCGCATTCACCCTCGCCACATCCCTCTTTCGTGCCGTACAGGTGAAGATCATCTCGCAGAAAATCAATCAGGCGACGTCCCCCGTTCACGACGTGAGAGACGGGTTTGCCATTCAGCTTAAGCTCGATCCGCACGTGATGCTCGCCTATGGTCTCGGTCGTTTTCGCCATGGGTCACTCGTCCTCATGAGGCTCGGGAGACACTGGCTCGTTCGAGAGCCCTGTCCAACGCCTGCCGCACAAACGGCTTCGCGACGTACAGCCGATACGCGGCGCTGCCCCTGATGTCGGTGATGGGTTCGATGTCATGGCGAGTGGCTTCAGCAGCCCGGTCGAGTAGGTCATCAGAAGGGGCCTGTCTTAACAGCATCTGCTCAACCGACGGACTGCGCACGATAGTCGGGGCGACAGAACCCAGGGCCACGCGCACGGATGCGATGCGTCCGTCGAGGACACCCACCACGGCGGCGACGTCGACGACGGAGATTGCCTGGCTGTGCCTCAGACCCATCTTCGTGAAAGCGCTGCCGGCATGCTCGGGGACGACGTCGAACGATATCTGCGTGATGAGCTCGTGCGGCCGTAGCGCCGTCTTCCGAGGGCCACGCATGAACTCCGACATTGCCACGTGCCGGTCTCCCTCCAGGCTGGCGATCGTGATGTCGGCGTCGAGCGCATACAAGCAGGGTAGCGTGTCGCCCGCTGGCGAGGCGTTGGCCAGGTTCCCACCGATCGTTCCCATGTGCTGAATCTGCTTGCCCCCGATCAGGCGACCGGCTTCTGCAAGCAAATAGGCGTGCTGGTGGACCAGTTCAGACTCAATCAGCTGAGTGTAGGTGGCTGCGGCACCGAGGTGAAGCCGGTGCCCATCCAGCCAGATACGCTTGAGGTCTGGAATGCTACTCACATCGACCAACATATCCGTCTGCACCAGACGTTCACGCAGCTGGACCATGAGGTCGGTGCCGCCAGCGATGGGCCTCACCCGGGCGCCGTCGGTTCGATTGAGATGCGTGAGCGCCTCCTCAATCGTGTCGGGTGCGCAGTAGGACTGATACAGCATGCCCTAGATCTCTCAAAAAGCCACGACGATATCGCGTATCACATTGTCGCTATGGGGCTTGATGACGACGTGGGAGCCAGGCTCGAGTGGAATCGTGCAGCCTTTGACCGATCGCTCCTTGCCGCCATCAACCTGAAGCCGCACGCGACATGTGGCACAGATGCCACGCCCACATTGTTGATTGCGAAACCCTAGCGTCTGGTCCTGGTAGGCGTAAATCTCACGCAGCAGCGTGAACACGCTCATACGATTGCAGTAAGGAACGGTGTATCGCTCCATCCGGGGCTTTGCGTCGATTGACGGGTCGAAACGGTAGATGTCAGCGGTGATGGGCTCTCCGGTCTCTTCCGGATGCGCACCCGCTTCGCCCAGAATGTGTGACATGAGTCTCGCTAGACGCGGTTATAGCCTTCCAGGACGCCGGCGTCAACTAAGAGCGGGTCGGCTGACCGTCTCTCCTTCGTGCGATCCTTCAGTCGAGTCACCGGCGCATCCGTCACTTCGTAGGCGGCCTCGTCGATTCGTCTCACGACCGTGTGCTTTTCCCATTCGGGCCGCATTTTTGGGAAGTCCGTCCGCCAGTGGTGACCTCGACTCTCCTCGCGAGCCAGCGCTGAAGCGGCGACCAGCTCGGCCAGCCGAACCATCCACTGGGCTTCGAGCGCCTCTTCCCATTCGTAGTTGTAGATGGCTGATCCGGCAGGCGCCCGCACGCGGTGGACGTCTTCGTCACCGAGTCGGCGTAGCTGTTCGATGGCCGTCGTGAGTCCTTCGGCGTCGCGGCGATAGTGCACGTGCTCGTGCATGATCGCCTTGACCTTGCGCTTGAAATCGATGGGACGCATACCGTCTGGGCGCTCCGCGCGCAACAGGTTGATACGGCCGAATTCCGCATCGACCTCGGCCTCGTCGACTTCAGGGGCGTGCCGGTCGAGCGCGTGGTCGGCCGCCCGGATGCCGGCTCGGCGCCCGAACACCTGAGTTTCCGCGAGCGCGTTGCCACTGGTCCGGTTCGCTCCGTGGATGTTGCCCCCAATCTCGCCCGCGGCGAACAGGCCAGGGACGCGCGTCGCGGCCCACTCATCGATGCGTGCGCCGCCCAGCGTGTAGTGGGTGACCGGCATGACCTCGATGGGCTGCTCGAATACGTTGATACCAAAATCTTCTAGTTCGTTGTATGGAAGAGAGTCGAGCCTGTGGAGAATCTCCTTCACCTGTGCCGGTGGTCGTCCGGACCGCTGGAGATCGATGTACACACCGCCGTGGGGAGTACCGCGACCTTCTTCGACCTCCTTGAACATCAGCTTCATCATGATGTCACGCACGGGGAGACGTTCTGTCTGTGGCAAGAACGGTTCGCCGAGACCGTTCAACATCAGACCGTTGCAATACTGCTTGGTCAGTAGGCCCTCATACTGCACCAATGTCCCCTCGACCTCGGACGGCCAGCACAGCCCTGTGGGGTAGAACAGCATCATTTCGAGGTCGACGAGGTCAGCGCCGGCTTCATACGCCAGGTAGACTCCTTCGCCGGTCAACCCGGGCTCGGTATCTGTCCACCGCCAGAGTTCCGGGTACCCACCCGACGCGAGTATCACCGACGGCGCCGCGAAGACAGCCGGTTCCCCTGTCCGCATGTTCAGCGCGACGAGGCCCGCCATGCCGCGGTCGTCTTTCAGAAGCCGAGTGACAACCACATCTTCGACGAGGCGAATGTTGTCGTGCTTGAAGAGCTCTCTATGCAGCCCGGCGGCCATCGCCCGTCCGTCGCCCATGATGACCAGGTTCCGCTCGAATGAATGACCCGGATGCACGATTTGGAGAAACTGTCCGCGCTCGTTCTTCCGGAACTTCACCCCGTAGCGGCTCAAATCCATTGCCCGTTCGGTTGCCTCATCCGTCAGGACCTTGATCAGGTTTTCATCGCCGAGGTAGCGTCCTTCGTAGCACGTATCCTCGAAGGCGATCGCTGCGCTGTCCCGTTCATCCTCCATCGAAAACGCGGCCTGGTACGATGGACAGGCCATCGTCGTGGCGCCGCTGCGTGCGGCTTGTCCCTTCGTCAACAAGACGACCCGTGCTCCGGCTTCCGCCGCCGCGATGGCTGCGCGCATACCCGCGCCACCCGCGCCAACCACGACGACATCGGATGTCGTCACATCATGCTTCATACTGGTCATTCACGTAGGTGTGTGACCGCTAGTGCATTACCGACCGACGGCCTGCAGGGTGACGTCCGCCGTCTCGAGCGCGGCCTTGAGTCTCTCGGTGAGCTGGTCCGCCCCTTGGGTGTCGCCGTGTACGCAGATCGTCTCGGCGGCAAGGGTGACAGTCGAGCCGTCAGTCGCTTGGACCGTGCCTTTAAGCACCATCTGGAGCACGCGTGAGACAACCCGCTCAGGGTCATGGATCACCGTCCCGGCCTCTCGACGCGAGGCCAGAGCCCCGTCGGGCGTATAGGCGCGGTCAGCGAATGCCTCCGCCGCGACCCTGAGGCCGGCAGCGCGCCCGGCGATGAGAAGTTCCGAGCCTGCTAGGCCGAAGAGGATCAACGAACGGTCAAGGGT
>DQEK01000358.1:0-1901 GCA_003533545.1 Acidobacteriota bacterium
GCCATCACGGGAGAAATAAACGACAAAGAGCCGGCTAATGTACAATGGAACGCCTTGTCGGGGCGTGGCTCAGCCTGGTAGAGCACTCCGTTCGGGACGGAGGGGTCGGAGGTTCAAATCCTCTCGCCCCGACCAAAACTTCTCGCGGCGCACACGCTACGCGCCTCTTTCACAACCAGCGCGCCGTGCCTTCTCAGCGCGGTAGCCGGGTGAAGTGTTTACGCTTGATCTTGAAGTCCTTGCTATAACGAGCGCCTTCGACGCGGACGAAGAACTCACCGCGATTCCCTCCGCGCAGCGCGTCTAGCTCTGCGAGTCTGAATGTCGCCTCTATTCCGCGCAGCGATCGAACAGCACCAAGAATGACACGGTGAGTTTGGTTAAACAGACGAGCCCTCAAAGGTGACAGGCGCTTTTGTCTGCGGCTGTCGAGAACGAAAACACGCTGCACCTCAGACGATTGCTCTCGAGAAGACCCCATTGCAGGGGCGCTTGGAGACGCCACGACCCGCAACCACGGCGAACGATCTTCTAGGTCAACCTCAGCGAGTGACAGTGCGTGCCCGGCCGAAGTCGCTTGAGCAGCCAAGTGCGCAATCCAACTTTTCGGCGTGTAGACAACGATCCGGTATCCTCGTCCGGCACCAGAGAACAGCCCGCCCCTATCACTGAGTTCAAGCGGAGCCCACTTCGTTCCCGAGTCCTGGATCACCTCCGCCACCGTGGCGTCGTCCAGCGTGGCAACTGGCGACTGCCCCTCCAAACTGTGCCCCCACAGTAGAAACAATAGACAGGAAAACACGAATAGCCTGCGGCGATCCAATTTCGCGGAGGACACCAATGTGCGGCTGCCTGCCATCCTGCTCAAATCAACATCCATTCGACTCCGCACCCGCGTCGATGCCATCATGATGTCCGCGTATTGTAGAACGATCATGTCGCCTGCTCAGCGTGGCAACGCCCGTGTGGCCTTGGACGCCAGGATTGGCACGTCGAGGTTCAATGATAGTCCGTTGCCGGTTTCTTGTCGCGGGTCGAGTACAGGGCGTGGGGTTTCGATTCTTCGCGCGGTCTGCAGCGACACGAGAAGGGCTTTCCGGAACCGTCGCAAATCTGGCAGACGGCCGAGTGGACGTCTACGCCGAAGGCGATCGTGAGGCACTCGACCGTTTCGAACGAGCCCTACGTCAGGGCCCACTCGGCGCCGACGTCCAATCCGTCACTGTATCGTGCATGCATCCAGAGGGACGGCCCTCGGGATTCTCAATTTGTGACGCATCCCAACAGACCATTAGAGAGGCCAGGGAATAGTGGAACACCTAAGAACGAAAATCCGCCACGTGCCAGATTTTCCAAAGCCAGGCATCCTCTTTTACGACATCACCACACTCTTGCGTGATGCCGCGGGCCTACGGCAGACAATCGATGGTCTATCTGAACCATTTCGCGGCAAACAGATCGACCTAGTTGTTGGCATTGAGAGTCGCGGCTTCATTCTTGGCTGCGCGATTGCGGATCGCTTGGGAGCAGGCTTTGTCCCAGTAAGGAAACCAGGGAAGCTCCCAGCGAGCACCATTCAGCAATCCTACGAGCTAGAGTACGGCTCGGACACGCTCGAAATTCATGAGGACGCAATCAGAGCAGGGCAAAAAGTGCTCATTGTTGACGACCTACTGGCAACCGGTGGCACTGCGCGAGCCGCCCTTGACCTTGTTTCCCAGACCGGGGGAGAGGTTGTGGGACTCGCGTTCCTGGTGGAACTGGAGTTTCTGAACGGCCGAGCCAAACTCGGCAACGCGCCGTTGTTCGTCGGCCTAAAGTATTCATCGTGAGCAAGGTCTCCGCATGCTGACTATTGCATTGTTCACGCTGGTCATTCTATGTGGGGCTGTCGGTCTAAA
>DQEK01000358.1:2288-2885 GCA_003533545.1 Acidobacteriota bacterium
TCTCCACGTTTGGCCCCGTACTGGAACGAGCGCAATCCGACCCTCGGGTTTTACTAACCTGGCACCCACTGGCAGAAATCAGCCGAAAACGATTTCCGGATGCCTTCTCGCTGCTCGACAACGGCAAGCACCACCATTTTCCGTTTAGTGCCGCCCACGTGGAACAAGCCCATGCGCGGTGGACCGCCGCATGGCTTACGTGGGAGCGCGAACACGACGCAGAGTTTCGCCAACGAGGCAGGGAAGTGGAAACCAAGCTCGCGGGCGATGTCGAAACTGTTGCTCGCCGTCGACGGGCGGAACTTGAACACTTGGAGCGAGAGAAACTGGAGCGTTATCAGCGGCATTATGAAGATTATGTGCAAGTCTCCAAGGCTTTTTCGGCTCTAACAGGCGCACTCGATGACACCGCCGCAAATAGCGGTCCGAGGAGGCCGGAAGCACTAGAAGAGTAGGTCACCTCGCACCGCTATCGCCTAAGGAACGCGGCAGCGGAGTTCAAACGAACGAAACCAACTGCGGCCTCACGCAGGAACAAATTCTCACGCAAAGCGTCCGGTGATAGGATCTCGATCCCTTCAGCACCGAGCATTGTGA
>DQEK01000334.1:0-1126 GCA_003533545.1 Acidobacteriota bacterium
GATGTTGTAGTGGGTGTCGTCCATTCCCAACGGCTCAAAGATCCGTTCGCGCAGGAAGTCGTCGAGGCTCATGCCTGAGATTTTCTCTACCAAAATGGCCACGTAGTCCGTCGAGGCGCCATATTGCCATTCGGTGCCAGGATGAAACGCCAACGGTACGTCCGCGGCAAGGTCCACGGCTTCGGACAAGGTGGCTGGGCGGGCACCGGCTCGCCCGCCCCGCGGCCCAGGCGGTCGAATGCTCAACCCCGAGGTGTGACTCAGGATCTGACGTACCGTCACCGGACTGGCGGCAGGTTCAGTCACCGTGCGTCCTTCAACGGTCTGCCGCACGGTTTTGTCAGCGTAGGCGGGCAGCCACCGTGAGATCGGGTCGTCGAGCCGGAAGTACCCCTCTTCGTAGAGCATCATCAGCGCTACCGTGACAATCGGCTTGGTCATCGACATGATGACGAAAATGTCATCGGTGGCCATCGCATCGCCGGCTTCCTTGTGGTTGAAGCCCTGGGCTTCGAGGTGCGCCACTTTTCCGTGTCTCGCGATCAGTGTCACTGTGCCAGCCAACAGGTCCTGGTCGATATTTCGCTGCATCAGCGCGCTGACGCGTTGAAGTCGCTCAGCTGACATCCCGACCTCTTGCGGGGACGCCATCGGCAGGCTGTCGTCTTCCGCCCCGCGTACAAGCGAAATCGGTAGGAGAACCACTAGCGCAATTGCGACCGCCAACACGCCGACTAACCGTTGCGTATGCTGGGAGTGGAACATCAAGGGACCTCCAGGAACTTGAGACATGACCAACCTTCAACTTCTCACATTATTACCGGATGGGTTCCGTGGTGGAAGGCGGCATGTTCGGTGGACGAAACCGAAAAGGTTGTGAGGTGCGAGCCTAGTCGGCGTGGTATTGGTTGGTGATCGGGAGCCGACGATCGCGCCCGAAGGCGCGTGCCGAGATACGAACTCCGGGCGGGGCTTGTCGGCGCTTGTATTCTGCGCGGTCAACGAGCGTCACAATGCGGGTGACGAGATCTGGTGCGAGGCCAAGCTGGGCGATTTCGTCCGGGCTACGATTCTCCTCGACGTAGGCTTCCAGCACAGCGTCGAGGACGTCGTAGGGCGGGAGGCT
>DQEK01000334.1:1518-3252 GCA_003533545.1 Acidobacteriota bacterium
CCGGACCGGTATGACCTCGTCATCTCGATTGCGCCACCGGGATAATCGATATACCCAAGTTTTCAACACGTCTTTGAGGACGGCGAACCCGCCGGCCATGTCGCCATAGAGCGTGGCGTAGCCCACGCTCATTTCGCTTTTGTTGCCGGTGGTTAGGACCAGCCAGCCGAACTTGTTCGAAAGCGCCATCAGTAGGTTGCCGCGGATGCGAGCCTGGAGATTCTCTTCCGCTAGCCCGACCGCGGTGTCCGAAAACGGTTCGGCGAGTGCGTGGTCGTAGGCGCCGGCCAGGTCGATGATTGGGAGCTCCAGCAACTTGACCCCAAGTCGATCGGTGAGTTCACGAGCGTCATCGCGGTTCATATCTGCGGTGAATTGCGACGGCATTGACACTGCCGTGACGGCGTCCGCACCCAATGCATCAGTGGCAACCGTTAGTGCCAGCGCCGAATCGATGCCTCCAGAAAGTCCGAGTACAGCGTGGTTGAATCCGTTCTTCCTGAAGTAATCGGTGGCGCCGACTGTCAGGGCTCGGTACACCTCGGCCTCATCGCCGAGCGGGGTGGGCAGGCTGGCCTGCAAGGGCGGACGATCGTCCGTGGGAGTGACGGCCACGGTTACCGTCCGTACACGTGATCTGTCGACGTCAGTCGACTGGCGCCAGCGCGGGTCGTGCAGCCGTCGTCTGGCGGCGGCTCCGGGATCGATGTCTACGACTAGGAGGTCCTCCTCGAATTGGGCGCCGCGTCCCACGACGATACCGGTGGGGTCGATAACGAGACTGTGTCCGTCGAAGACAAGTTCGTCTTGGCCTCCGACAGCGTTACAGAAGATTACAAAGCAAGCGTAATCGGCGGCGCGTTGTGCGAGCATCCGTTCTCGCTCAAATCCCTTTCCGCGGTGATACGGTGAACCGGACAGGTTCACGACCAGTTCGGCGCCACCTTCTATCGCTGCCCACTGCCCAGGACCACCTGGATACCACAGGTCTTCGCAAATCGTGACGCCGACTCGAATGCCGGACAAGTCGACGACGAGGGCTGAGGTGCCGCGAGCGAAATAGCGTTGCTCGTCGAAGACCCCATAGTTGGGGAGAAAGTGTTTTTGGTAGGTTCCTGCCCATGCGCCGTTTGCGAGCACGGCAGCACTGTTGTACAGGTCGGACTCCAATGCGGGTAAGCCGACGATGGCGACCGTCTCGTTTACCGTTCGGGCCAGCTCACGTACTTCGCTTTCGGCGTCCGCCGCGAACCGTGGATTAAGGAGAAGATCTTCTGGTGGATACCCCGTGATTGAAAGTTCGGGGAAAATAGTTAACTCCGCGCCGCGATCGACAGCCTCGTCGATCAAATCGCGGACGCGGGTGACGTTTCCCGCAAGGTCTCCCACTGGCAGATTGCATTGGCAGAGCGCGACTCGCACGGTTCCACCTTATCACCCAGCTAGGACTTGGAGGTGGCGCCGGTGATTTCGGTGGAGGACTACACATGGTGTCGCGTGTCGTTCTGTGCAGGTGCACGCATTTCCACGACGACATAGGGCCAGATTGACCCGACTGAATCTTAGAATCCGGTCGACCCGAAGCCGCCGCTTCCCCGATCGGTATCGGACAGTTGGGTGGCCTCGACGACGTCCAGCGCAAGCCTCGATTGCACCACAAGCTGCGCAACCTTCATTCCGTGATGGACCTCAAAGGCCGCGTGGCCGTGATTGATGAGAATCACGCCCAGCTCA
>DQEK01000065.1:0-139 GCA_003533545.1 Acidobacteriota bacterium
CGAAGAAGCCAGAAGAACCGAAGACGGCGGCCAACCGTTACCGACGGTCGGAGGCGGAACGCGAACACTCGACATCGTGCCTTGGGAAATGGCACAACTCCAACATGTGTACGACTCGGTACGTTGGGCTGAGACAGTT
>DQEK01000065.1:469-730 GCA_003533545.1 Acidobacteriota bacterium
CCGACGAACTTAGCCTGCGACTACCCATGAGTCCACGCGGGCTCCAACGGGCCCCGTTTCGGGTGCTCGTCGGCGCGAACATGCCGGCGATCGTAGTGGAAATGGGATTCATCTCGAACCCGGACCAAGAGACACAACTAACCTCGGCTACGTTCCAGAACGCCATCGTGAACGGCCTCTTGCGCGGCATCATCCGGTATAGGGAAGAAGTGGCACGTGGCATACCGTTAGTCGGACCGCCCGCGCCGGCAACGGCCGAGC
>DQEK01000065.1:1069-4527 GCA_003533545.1 Acidobacteriota bacterium
GAGACGCCTGCCGTGAAACCCAACCACTTGATTTTCGGGGCCGGGGTTATGCTCGCATCCGGCGGTATCTGGCTGCTCTTCGTCGCACTGCCGAGTTGGTATCCGGATGAAGAGGTGGCGATAGCCGCGGGCGAGAGAGCGCCAAGCATGCCAAGCGACGGTGAAACCGTCGAAGCCACCCTCTTTTATGTGTCAGACGACGGCATGCGCCTGGTCGGGATCAAACAACCCCTTGAACAGCAACCTGAAACGGCAGCACAAGCGCGGGTCATCATTGAGGCACAGCTCACCGACCCACCACAACCGCTGCTGTCCCCCATCCCGACCGGCACCGAACTTCGAGCCTTTTACCTGACCAACCGCGGTGAAGCGTTCGTCGACCTCAGCGAAGAAGTCACTCTCAACCACTCGGGTGGCTCGCTCGAAGAACTGTTCACGGTGTACGCCGTGGTCAACGCCGTGACCGCCAACCTGTCGTCGATTAACGCTGTTCAGATACTTGTCAACGGCCAAGAAGTCGATACTCTGGCGGGACACGTCGATCTCCAGCGCCCTCTCGAACTGAATATGAGGTGGGTTGCTGACCCCGAGGAAGGAGCGATATCCGACGTACCGTCGCCGGAACCAACGCCATGACCCAGCCATCTCGTCTCAACGAACGTCAAGCCAACCAACTCCGCCCGACGACACTGACCCCGCACTATCTCGAGCACGCCGAGGGCTCGGTGCTTATAGAGGCCGGCCGGACCCGCGTGATCTGCACGGCGAGCGTCGAGGACAAGGTTCCTCCCTTCCTGCGCGGCACAGGTAAGGGATGGGTGACGGCCGAGTACGGCATGCTTCCGCGCGCCACCTCCACTCGCACAGTGCGTGAGGCCAGCCGGGGCAAGCAAGGGGGACGCACACAAGAAATCCAACGGCTGATTGGCCGGTCGTTGCGGGCAGTAACGAACCTCACGAAACTGGGCGAACGTACCGTCTGGGTCGACTGCGACGTCATCCAAGCTGATGGGGGCACCCGCACGGCATCGATCAGTGGTGGATTCGTAGCATTGGTTTTCGCCCTTCACTCACTGAAGGAACGGGGCGCACTCAAGCAAATTCCGATCAGCGACCACGTCGCGGCCACGAGCGTCGGTATCGTGAACGGCACCCCGCTGCTAGACCTAGCCTACGAGGAAGACTCGACCGCCGAGGTCGACATGAATGTTGTGATGACCGGCGACGGCCGATTCATCGAGGTACAAGGGACCGCCGAAGGGGAGCCGTTCAGCCGCGCGTCACACGACCTGCTGCTCGCGCTGGCCGAGCACGGGATCACTCAGCTCGTCACACTGCAACGCGAACTGGTCGGAGACCTGCTCTAGTGCCGCAGCCACGGCTGCTGGTCGCGACCACAAATCGCGGGAAGCTCCGTGAGATTTTCGACATTCTCGAGAATTTGCCGGTCACGCTCCTAACGCTAGCCGATTACCCTGACTTACCGGAACCGGAAGAAACCGGCACCACGTTCGCACAGAACGCCAGAATCAAGGCTCAAGCCTACGCAGCCGCCACCGGTGAGTTGACCGTGGCGGAGGACTCGGGGCTCGAGATTGACTCGCTCGACGACGAACCAGGCGTCCAGTCGGCTCGTTTTAATGGCGAATCGTACCCTGAGAAATTCGCGGTCATCGAGCAGATGCTCGCTGATCGTGGCACCGACTCAAGTGCCGCACGATTCGTTGCAGCGCTGGCCTTAGTGACACCGGCGAGGGTGATGTGGGAAACGACCGGAATCGTGGAGGGTCGCCTGCGCCTGCCCGCCAGAGGAACCAGCGGCTTCGGCTACGACCCGATCTTTTTCTACCCGCCATACGGCCGGGTCTTCGCCGAAGTGAGCCCAGCGGAGAAGACTGCGGTCAGCCACCGCGGTCAGGCATTCCGCCAGTTGCATAACTATCTGCAGCGAGCGTTCGAACTCACACCGCACGCCCAGCCACCGTCGATCGGATAACGTTGCTCGCAGCAACAGGGACGCCGGTCCATCTGGAGTTGCCACCCCCCAGACCCGGGACAGTGCGATGGAGCAGATACTTCCAGCACCAACTCCGTCGCCGAACACCGCCAATCCTGCCACCGCCATCGCACCAAGACCCAACGCGGTGAATCGACAACGCTGGGGTAGGAATAAAATGAGGCCGACTCGGGGGGAGGCCTATGCATACGCAACGTACGCTGACGTTCATCGGGGCGCTGGCCATCTTGGCCGCCGCCACGGCCATCGACATCTCGGCTGACGACTGGCCGCAGTGGCGCGGCCTCGACCGACTTGCCATCTGGCACGAAACCGGCATCGTCGAAGACCTGCCGGAAGACCTCGAGTTTGCCTGGCGCACCCCCATTCGCGCTGGCTACTCGGGACCCGCGGTAGCGGACGGCCGCATCTTCGTCACCGACTGGGCTGAGGACGCAGGCTCACGCACCCTCGACGGCACCGAACGGGCACTAGCCCTCGACGAACAGACTGGCGAGGTGCTCTGGACACACGAATGGAACACCTCTTACCGAATGCTTTCGATCAGTTACGCCATCGGCCCGCGCTCGACGCCCACCGTGGACGGCGACCGGGTTTATGTGCTCGGTGCAACCGGTCGGCTCTTTTGCTTTGCCGTCGACACCGGCGCGGTCATCTGGGAGAAAGACTATGTCTCCGAATACGGCACCAGCGTGCCAGTCTGGGGCATCGTAAGCTCACCACTCGTTGACGGCGAACGACTGATCACCGTGGTAGGCGGGGAACCTGATGCTCTGGTGATGGCGTTCGACAAACGCACTGGCGAAGAGATCTGGCGCGCGATCCAGGTCGAAGCGGAGATGGGTTATGCACAACCGGTGATCTACGAAGCGGGAGGAGTTCGACAGCTCATCGTCTGGCATCCCCGTGCACTCGCTTCGTTGAATCCCGAAACCGGAGCCCTCTACTGGGAGCAACCTTGGGAGGTCTCGATGGGAGTCACGGTCGCGACGCCGGTCCGCAGCGGGGATTACTTGCTGGTCTCACAGTTTTTCAATGGGTCGCTGATGATGCGGCTGAACCAAGATCGCCCCTCAGCAACCGAACTGTGGCGTGGACAGAGCCGCAGCGAGCTGCCGAACCAAACCGATACCATCCACGCAATGGTCACCACGCCGCTGATCATTGGAGACTACGTTTACGGAGTCGACAGCTACGGTGAACTCCGAGGGCTCGATGCCAAAACCGGTGAGCGCCTCTGGATGAGCCCAGACATGACCGCACAGGCACGTTGGAGCACGGCCTTCATGGTGCGTCACGGCGACCGCTACTTCGTCAACAACGACGAGGGCTTCCTCATCCTGGCTCAGTTCACGCCGAGCGGATACATCGAGCTAGATCGCACCAGGCTGATCGAGCCGACCGGTGGTTCCGGATCTCGCACCCCGCACGGTCGGATCGA
>DQEK01000175.1 GCA_003533545.1 Acidobacteriota bacterium
ACCGAGCAGCAGGGTCGCCGTCAGATACGATGCGATGATGAGGCGACGGTCCATCGGTACTCTGCCGTGCGCATTATATTAGGTTCCACGCCGCCTGCCCGCTCGAGAACAGGCGCCTGCAGCGTGTTTGATCGTCCCCTGCGTGGCTCGTACAATATCGCGTTGACCCGCCCGCGCTTGGGCGTCAGAAGAGGGATTGCCAATGGCGGACCACATCGATGGCGCCGACTGCGACGCGGCAGCTGGCCCCACAGGGGGACGGCGGCACGTCACGCAGGGCTTCGTCTTGGCGGTCGCGCTGGTGACCGCGCTTGGCGTGGTCGGCTCCGCCGAGACTCAACGCGTGTCGTCGTCCGCAGCGCCCCCCCGGACGCCCTCCGCTGGTCACCAGCGCATGGTGGCGCTGCTTCAGCAGCTGGCGGACGAAACTCCTTCGCTCCCCTACATTGGAGATGCGCTGGTCAGACAGCTCCGAGAGCAGCTGGACGCGCTTCCGGCGACGGACACAGGTTCTAACCGATGGCGCCTGATGGTCCAGCTGGCTGACGAGGAGCTGCGTCTTGGCAACGAAGCCGAGGCGATCCGTCTCTTGACTGATGCCCTCGCTTTGGTGCCCGAGACCGGAGAGAACAGGTCGGGGATTAACTTCAACAACTATCGTCTCGGGGTGGCCTACCTGCGACTAGCCGAGACGCAGAACTGCGTGCTCCATCCGAACGCGGAAGCCTGCATTCTGCCGCTGCGTGGGGGCGGGATTCACACCCAGCAGACCCCGGCGCGGCAGGCGATCGCCGCCTTCCTCGACGTGCTCGATCACTCGGCCCCACCAGCGTCTCGAGATGGGCTCACCGCGCCGAGTGCTGGGAACCCGGGTGCTGGCGCGGTCGTCGACGAGACGACGCGGCAGCACTTCGCGGCGCGGTGGCTGCTCAACATCGCTTCCATGACCGTGGATGGCTATCCGGATCAGGTCCCCGAGCCCTACCGGCTTCCCCCTGAAGCGTTCGAATCGGCCGAGACCATTCCTCGGTTTGCTAACATCGCGCCGAGTCTCGGTCTCGATACCTACGACCTGTCCGGCGGGGCGATCGCGGACGACTTTGACAACGACGGCTACCTGGACATTGTCGTGTCCACGTGGGACACGCGGGGGCAGCTCCGCCTCTTCCGAAACAATCAAGACGGGACCTTCTCGGAGCGCACGGCCGAAGCGGGGCTCCTCGGTCTGTACGGAGGCTTGAACATCATCCAGGCCGATTACGACAACGATGGCAACGTGGACCTCCTCGTCCTGCGAGGTGCGTGGCTTGGCGATCTCGGCCGGCATCCCAACTCCCTGTTGCGGAACAACGGTGACGGGACCTTCACCGATGTGACGTTCGATGCGGGGCTCGGCGAGGTGCACTACCCGAGTCAAACGGCATCCTGGGGCGACTACGACAACGACGGCGACCTCGATCTGTATGTCGGCAATGAAACGTCGCGGAGGCTCGTTGCCCCGAGCCAACTCTTTCGAAACAACGGCGACGGGACGTTTACGGATGTGGCCGAGGCGGCCGGTGTGACGAACCATAGGTGGTCCAAAGGTGTGGTCTGGGGCGATTACAACGGCGATGGTCTGTTGGACCTCTATGTGTCCAACTTTGGCGCGGGAAACCGTCTCTATCGGAACCTGGGGAGGGGAAGCTTCATCAACGACGCTCCACGTCTGGGGGTTGCGGCGCCAACCGGAAGCTTCCCGGCATGGTTCTGGGACGTTGACAACGACGGCGTCCTGGACCTGTATGTCTCCGCCTATTCCGCTGATATTCAGCATCTGGCGGCCAGCGCGCTTGGTGTGCCCGTGAACGTTGAGCCGTCGCGGCTCTACCGAGGCACCGAGGGTGGTGGCTTTGAAGAGGTCTCCGAGCGCTACGGCCTGACCGAGCCGACCGCGGCCATGGGATCCAATTTCGGGGACCTCGACAACGATGGCTACCTGGATTTCTACCTCGGCACCGGCTATCCCGACTATCACAGTCTCATGCCGAGCGTGATGTATCGCAACCGGAACGGGCACGGCTTCTCGAACGTGACCTACGCGGGGGGGTTCGGCCATCTCCAAAAGGGGCACGGCGTCTTCTTTGCGGATCTCGACAACGACGGTGACCAGGATGTCTTCGAGCAGATGGGCGGCGCCTTCCCCGGGGACCGGTTTGGCAACGCCCTCTACGAGAACCCGGGCTTCGGGAACCATTGGGTCACGGTCAAGCTCGAGGGCGTCCGGTCCAACCGCTCGGCGATCGGGGCCCGCATTCGGGCGGTCGTCGTCGACGAGGGCGTTCGGCGCTCCATCTACCGCCATGTGAACAGCGGCGGCAGCTTCGGTGGCAATCCGCTCCGTCAGACCATCGGGCTTGGCAAGGCGTCGCGAATCGAGCGGCTCGACGTCTTCTGGCCTACCACCGGCATTACGCAGACGTTCGCTGATGTCCCGGTCGATTTGGTCATCCACATCGTCGAGGGCGAGGAATCGTACTCGACGCTCGGGCTGAGGACGCTCGAGCTTGGCTCGCAGTCCGCGGGGTGACGCCGCCAGGTCGAGTATGCGCGACCCCACCCCCCTGGTGGCCGGGTTCCTCGGTGCCATCGCCTGTGCGGCGTGTGTGAGTGAGGCACCGGAGCCGATCCCGCCAGCGGTGACACCGACGCCTCCGATCTTCCGGGACGTCGCGGTCGACACCGGCCTTGACTTCAGCCATTTCATCGGCTCGTCTGGCGCCTACTACCTGCCCGAGATCATGGGTGCTGGCGTCGCGCTCGTCGACTACGATGCCGACGATGACCTGGACATCTATCTGCTGCAAGGGACGATGCTTGGCTCGACGACCGCGACCGAAGAACCCGTGGGCGGGGAACGCAGCGACAGGCCTGGGCACCGCCTCTTCCGAAACGAGCTCGCCGAATCCGGACGCCTTGCATTTGTCGACGTCACCGACGAAGCGGGCGTCGGGCTCCGGGAATACGGCATGGGTGTGGCGGTTGGCGACGTCGACGACGACGGGGACCCCGACCTCTACGTGACAGCGGTGGGGCCGAACGTCCTGTACCGAAACAACGGAGACGGGTCGTTTTCCGACATCACCAGTGCAGCCGGAGTCGATGATGGGCGCTGGAGCACTAGCGCTTCGTTTTTCGACTACGACCGTGACGGAGATCTCGACCTGTTCGTGACGAACTATGTCGACTTCACGATCCGCGACAACCAGGAGTGTTACGGGGTGGAGGGCAAGCGCGACTACTGTAACCCCATCTCGTATTCCCCGGTTCCGGACCGGCTGTTCCGCAACACCGGGAACGGCACATTCGAGGACGTCTCCGAAAGCGCCGGCATCCAAAAGGCGTTTGGCAGTGGCCTCGGCGTGATCGCCGCCGACTTCAACGCCGATGCGTGGCCCGATATCTACGTCGCCAATGACGCCAACGCGAACCAATTGTGGCAGAACAACCGAGACGGCACGTTCACCGACGTCGCGCTGCTGGCCGGCACGGCCTACAACGCGAACGGCGCAGCGGAAGGGGGCATGGGGGTGACCGCGGGCGACGTCGACGGCGATGGCGACGAGGACCTCCTCGTTTCGCACCTGGACGAGGAGACCAACACGCTCTACCTGAACGGAGGGACGGGGGCGTTCCGCGACGACACCCTTCGGTCGGGCCTGGGTGCGGCAAGCATCGGCCACACCGGTTTCGGGTGCCAGTGGTTCGACTACGACCACGACGGGTGGCTGGACCTGTTCATTGCCAATGGCGCGGTGAGCAACATCGAGTCCCTTCGAGATGCGCCCTATCCTTTTAACCAACGCAACCAGCTTTTTCACGGCCTCGGCGACGGGGGGTTTGACGAGGTTCGAGGCGAAGCCGGCTCGGCGCTTGAGTTCGTGGAGGTCTCCCGTGGGGCCGCTTTTGGGGACGTCGACAACGATGGCGACATTGATGTCGTCGTCTCCAACAACAACGGTCCTGTCCGGCTGCTCCTCAACGAGGTCGGCACGGCGACCCGCTCGCTGAGCATCCGTCTCGAGGGCGTCGAGAGCAACCGCGACGGCATCGGTGCCCGGGTTGCCTTGCTCCGCGCCGGCCGCGATCCGATGTGGCGCCGCGTGCACCGAGACGGCAGCTACCTGAGCGCGAGCGATGCGCGAGTCCATTTCGGCTTGGGCGATGAGGGTGATGAGGCCGTCGAGGGGGTCGGTATCGTCTGGCCAAACGGGCGTCGGGAGCGCTGGGAGCGCGGCGACCTCGACGTTGACACCCGGTTGCGCGAGGGGGCCGGTCGACCGTGGCAGCCCTGAGACCGCCATACACTCTCGTGCTCGAATGCTTGCGGCGACGTTCTTGCGTTTTCTCTGTTCGCTGTGTGCCGGCGAGTGTTGTCACCGCACTGGAGACGACCTAGCCTGGTGCTGACATACGAGGAGGGTCGGTTTCAGGAGCGTGGCGCCAGGCTTTTGAGCAAACGTCCGTACAGTCCGCGTTTTTCTCGAGGCCTCGCACCTCAGGAGCGTTAGGAGCCGCCGGGCGGGATGCCCCGCCCGGAATACAGGTC
>DQEK01000206.1 GCA_003533545.1 Acidobacteriota bacterium
ATAACACACGGGCTGTTGGGGACGGACTCTGCTGAAGGGAAATGTTTCGTTTCGCTTGTGAGTCCAAATTTTAAGAAAGGAGGGCTCTGGCCAAGGCAAATAGCGCTACTGAAACTTCAGCGAATCAGCTGGAGTCGACTGGCCTTGTCGGAGAGGAATTGGTTTCGCGCCGATGGCGCGGACGGAATTGTCCGGCAGCCTGGCTGGTGAAAACGGATTATAACGTAGGAAATGATTTTGAGTTGTATCAGTGCGGTACTTTGAGATGTACCGGACGAGGAAACGTTTACAGGAGAAATGTTGATGAAACGCTTATTTGGATGGGTATCTGTATTTCTGCTTTGCTGCGCAGTTCTTCCTGCCCAGGAAGTCCAGAATTTTTGTGATGGTGAAGCGAACTGTATTGCGGACACCATGGAAGTCATCTTCGATGCGACTGGCAATTCCCTTATTACCCTCGCAGAGGGTCAGGCCACGATCGATGTGACCGTCCAGACGACCACCGCGTCAGATGGTGTTCAGGGATGGTCCTATGGCCTCGCGCATGATGGTGACTCGTTCTCCATCGCTGACACCGCCTGTGACGGTGCCGGACTCGATTACCTTTGTGGTACCGACGCCCAGGCCGCGCTGGTCAACCCGTTTTTCAATGTGTCGACCGCGGTCGGTCCCGCCCAGAACTCACCTTCCGGATTCATCTCCGCGGTGGTTCTCTCCTTTATCGCCCCGGCGACTCTTACCTCCGGACAGCCCAACTCGCTCGCGAAGTTGACCTACAACGTCGACGCCATGCCTGCCGACAGCACCTTTTCCAGGCTTGCCGATGATGAGCTCAGCAACAACGGTCCGACCGTCGCGCTGAACATCACGGTCGCTGGCGAAGCGAAGCTCCCCACGACCCTGACCCACGGGCAGATCAATCCTCCCGGTGCCCCCGCCGTCGAAGACTGCGCCAATGGCGTCGACGATGACGGTGACGGAGCTGTGGATTGTGACGATGCCGATTGCGCCGATGCGGCCAATTGCGAAATCGTTCCCGCCGGCGACTACGGATTCAGCTTTGGCGCCAATGCCGATGGTCAGACTACGATCAACATGACCAACGCTTTGCCTGCCATGGCCTTCCAGCTTGGTGTCTCAGTCGGTGCGGACACGGTGTCCTTCTCCGGCGACCTTGGAGCTGATGCCAACCGTGTTGTCGAGCTTCTCATCACGGACAACCGTGGTAACTCGCACACCACCGGCAACGGCCTCACCGTTGGTGCCGCTGCTGCCGCTCCTGGCGAGATCCAGGGTGTTGTTCGCGGTGCGGCTCTCGCCGGATTCGAAGGCGGAGACTTCCTCGCTTTTGATATCGCCCCCGGTGTCGGCGGCCCCGGCTTCTATGTCGGTTATGTCTCCGACCTTGATGACGATGCCAACCAGATCCCCGCGGCCGCCGATGGCGCCTCGAATGAGATCCTGACGATCACCGCCGAAGCTCCTCCTCCTCCGGTTGAGGACTTCTTCCGTGGTGACGCTGATGGCAATG
Source organism: Acidobacteriota bacterium (assembly GCA_003533545.1). Classification (GTDB taxonomy): domain Bacteria; phylum Acidobacteriota; class Vicinamibacteria; order Vicinamibacterales; family UBA8438; genus DQEK01. The sequence goes on from DQEK01000206.1 coordinate 1,532, forward strand.
GCCGTATCAACGTCAATGATGCTGTCCTGATCATCCAGATCGCTGTTGGAAACCTCGGCTCCCGCTACAACTGCCCGGATGCCCTGGACGCCAATGATGATGGACGTAACAACATCTCCGACGCGGTCCCCGTCCTTCGCTGGGTCTTCCAGCGTGGCGCGGCGCTTCCCGCTCCCTTCCTGGGTTGCGGTGCCGACCCCACAGACGATGACCTTGGTTGTGAAGAAAGCAGCGCTACCTGCGCCGCTGGCTAAGCCTCCTATCACGTCGATTGAACACCCCGGTGATCCGAATGGATCGCCGGGGTGTTTTCTTTTGAGGGGAGATTTCTGTTCCCCGTCGTAAGAAAGGTGCTGCGAAAGAGCACGCAGTCCTGCAGGTTTTCGCCGTATTGCCGAGAGCCGTCGCCCGCATTTTTCTTCCTCCAAGTTGCTTTTGTGGGGGTGGGTAATATATAAATCAGCAACTGCTTGCAGTCGCCTGGCTCCAGAGGAGCTTTGTTGAACCGGGCGGAGCGGAGATTTTCTACTCGTCACGGGTATTTCCCGGCGGCTGGGCGTTTCATCCCCAGCTGGATTACCGGGTTGCCTGGTGCGGGCCTGGTCACGCTTTAAGCCTGTCCCTGTCGGAAATGGCGAAGAAAAAGAAGAAGAAGAGAGCCTCAGCCCGTTCGAAGGCCGAGCCGCATGATTCCATCCAGGATGTGCCGCTTCACGCAACCACACGCCGGCGGTATTTGAATTACGCGATGAGCGTGATCACTTCCCGGGCTCTGCCGGATGTCCGTGATGGTCTCAAGCCGGTCCAGAGAAGAATTCTTTACACCATGCGCAACGAGCTTCGGCTTGGTCCGGCGACCAAGCCTCTGAAGTGCGCGCGCATTGTCGGCGACGTGCTCGGCAAGTTCCATCCGCATGGCGACAGCTCCGTGTACGAGGCGCTGGTGCGCATGGCGCAGGACTTCAGCCTGCGCTATCCCCTCGTTGATGGGCACGGCAACTTCGGCTCCATCGATGGAGATTCAGCGGCGGCCTATCGGTATACGGAGGCGCGGCTCCAGAAGGTTACTGTCGAGCTTCTCGATGAGCTCTCGAAGGAGACCGTCGATTTCAGGCCTAACTATGACGGCAAGACCCGCGAGCCGATAGTTCTTCCCGCTCGGATTCCAAACCTGCTGGTGAATGGCGCGACGGGGATCGCGGTCGGGATGGCCACGAACATTCCTCCGCATAACCTCGGCGAGGTCGCCGAGGCGTGCGAGGCCCTGGTGCGCAAGAGGCG
>DQEK01000241.1:0-3352 GCA_003533545.1 Acidobacteriota bacterium
GTTCACACTCAGAATATTCTCGCCACTGTGCTTGGTACTGACAGCAATCGTCTCCGCCACGGTTGCAAGCGGGTTCGGGCCGAGTGCACACGCGCAGGAGCCCAGCGACACCACCATTCGAGCAGGTCGACGAATTTTTGTTCAGAAGGCCGACTGTCAGGCATGCCACGGGTGGTCCGGCGATGGAGTGAAAATGGATTATCAGTCGCCGGATGGTGCGAATCTTCGTGAGTCGACCCTCACTCGAGATCAGTTGGTTACGGTTATTAAGTGTGGATTACCTGGCCGAGACATGCCGGCCTTTGATCGCTTGTCCTACACGGATGACCGATGCCTGGGCCGAACCCAGGCCGACCTTGATCGGATGGGATTGACGCTGCCGGATCCTGCGGCGACGTTGCAGGCTCGCGAGGTCGAGCGGTTAGTAGATTTTCTGCTGTCGAAGGTGGTTGGGCGGGGACCGATGGACCGCGCGAAGTGTGTCGATTTCTGGGGTGAAGAGGTCGACGTGTGTACCGAGTACTGAGGCAGAAGAACAGGCGGTGTGCTGCACTTCACTGACTTCCCGCCTGCGTTTCAGACGCGGTGTCGCTCTCTTTGTCGGCGCCAAGAGGAGAGCAATCGAGCGGGCCTAGAGCCTGTTCGCGCGTTGGTCAAACAAAGCGTCCGCCGGCCGTCATCCTCATTCGTTCAGGGCAAAGACAAATAGATAGCTTGAGTTCTCGAGGTTGTCGTAGTTCACCGGGTGGAGGTGTCTTCCGCTCGACTGCACGGCGACATACTGTCGCGGGCCGATCGAATACGTGACCGGCGCCCCCTTGAGCGGCGTGCCCACATTAAAACGCCAGAGTTCTTCGAGCGTCTCGTCGTTGTACGCGATCACCCACCCATCCTGCAGCGCGGTGAATACGATCCCTCCGCCTGTTGATACCACTCCGGAACGGATTTCAATATCGGTCACCGCTTTGCCGAGTACAGTGTGACCGACTGCGTCCACCGCCGTCAGCGCACCGTAGTACAGGTCGCTGTCATACTGACGGCGCTCGCTGGCTCTGGTATCGACGTTGCCGTCCGGCGAGGCGGGCACCATGGCAGCTCCGGTCGTCGAGAAGCAGCCTTCAGTGCCGACGCCGTAGGCGATGTGTTTCACCGGGTTGTAGGCCAGGGGCTGGTGCGCAACGCCGCCGTGCCATGTCGGACAGGTGCGTTTCATCTCGTCGCGATCGCTGCGCATGGCGCGAGCTTCCGGGTTGTAAATCTGCACGTCAAGGTTTGGGTCATACTCAAGGGGCATCCCTGTTACAGGGTTTAGGCCGGCGGTCCAGTTCAAATCGTTGACGTACTTGTTGCCTTTGATGAAGCTTCCATCGGTCCGATCAAGCGTGTAGAAGAATCCGTTACGGCCGAAATGTGACGCCACTTTACGCATTAGGCCATCGATTTCGATGTCATAGAGCATGTGCACGCCGACTTCGTCGTAGTCCCAAGAGTCGTTCGGCGTGTACTGGAAATACCAGGCCATCTCACCGGTCGTCACGTCGAGTGCAACTGCGCAATTGGTGTAAAGATTGTCACCCGGCCGGTACTCTGCATCGTAGGCCGGCCATGGATTGCCCGTGCCGAAGATATACAGGTTAGTCTCCGGGTCGTATGCTCCAGTCTGCCAGATCCCGCCGCCGCCGGTTTTCCAGGCGTTGTGGTCATCCTTCCAGGTCTCGCTGCCGGGTTGACCTGGTTCGGGAACTGCGTACCAGCGCCATAATTCTTCACCGGTCTCCACGTCCAGTGCCGCGACCCAGCCGCGGGTGCCACCGTCACCGGCGCCGTTGTGGACGATGACCTTGCCATCGGCGACCAGCGGTGCCGTCAGGAATCGCTCGCGTCGTCCGAATTCGTTAGCACCAGCAATTTCTACATCCCAGAGAATCTCACCATTTTCGCGGTCGATGGCGATGACGCGGCCGTCTGGTAAGTTCGCCAGGACTTTGTCTTCCCAGAGTGCGATGCCACGTGAACGGGACGTATTGCCTTCGTGGTCGACACCGGGGTCGGCGATCCACACGAAATTTGCGTAGTCCGGATTGCGTGCATCGATCTTGTAGACTGTTCCCCAGCCGTCCGTGGTGTACATAAACCCGTTGTCGATCAGCGGGTTGACCTCGCTCTCCGGGCCGTTGCGTCCAGTGTCTTGCATGCCACCCAGTGCTAGCGCCCAGACCATGCGCAGATCGCTGACGTTCTCACGATTGATTTGGGTGAGTTTCGAATAGCGAGTCGCGTTGTAGTCGCCATTCATGATCAGCCAGTTCTGTGGTTCATTCTGGGCGTTCTTCAGCCGGTCGAAGTTCACGGTCAGGCTGTACTGGCCGTTGAGTGCGATGACCGCTGCCCCTACCAAAAGGGCGCAGGCAAGAACCGTCTTTTTCGGTGACTGCTGACGCATCGAGTCCTCCTGTGGACAGGCTTATTCCCATAGCTTACACGGTTTGTGGAGGCGTGCTCCCGTGATAGACAGAAACTTGAGTGTTTGCCTAGTCAACTGCTAAAATCGGCTTGGTTTGGCGACGGGGCGCGCATCTCCGCTCGCCCACACTCTTGGGGGTAACCCGCATATGAAGCGATTCATTACTGCCGTGGCCGGAATCGTCCTGGTGTGGTTCTTGGTGCCCGTTGCCGCGAGTGCTGCAAACGAGACGCCTACGTACAACCAGGATGTGGGACCGATCCTGTATAGCAACTGCTCGAACTGCCATCGACCGAACCAGATCGCCCCGATGTCGCTGTTGTCTTATAAGGACGCTCGGCCCTGGGCACGGGCTATCAAGTCGAAGGTCGAGGCCCGTGAGATGCCGCCGTGGTTTGCCGATCCGCGGTTTGGTGAGTTCGCGAACGACACTAGCTTGAGTGACGAGGATATCGCCACGATCACGGCCTGGGTCGACGCGGGTGCGCCGGAAGGCGACGGTCCTTCGCCGACCGCACCAACGTTCTCGGCGGCGGGATGGAGCCATCCCGACGGCTCGGAACCGGACTTCATTTACGAGGCTCCGTTTGAGTGGCATATCGATGCTGAGGGTGAGTCCCCGAATTTCAACCTCTACTCGAAGATGCCGTTCGACGATGCCAGGATGGTCGCGGCGACGCAGCTACGGCCTGGCAACTATGCCGCGACACACCACATCGTGACCGGTGCGCTGAACGTGCCACCCGGGCTGGTGATCGGCACCGGTCCTGCGTGGCCCGGTGGCCCCGTGACCGACTACACGATGGTTCCGGACCCGAATGCTGACCCGGCACTGCTGAAGAGGATCGCGGCGGCCACGGCGGCGGGGGGCGCCGGGGCCCCGGACCC
>DQEK01000241.1:3649-4797 GCA_003533545.1 Acidobacteriota bacterium
GGCGGCCACGGCGGCGGGCGGCGCCGGGGCCCCGGACCCAACCGCTGATCTGCCCTCGGAGGCGGGAGCCCGGGCGGCACGTTCAGCTGGCGCCGAGGAGCCGCTTGCCCAAGAGCAAGTCCAAAATCTCCGGGGTGGACTCGGACCATACATTCCTGGTGTGGGTGCCGAAGTGGCGAAGTCGGGTCAGGCGCGCGAGATTAGGGGTGACCTCTTCAGCCACCTCTTCTGGAACCTGCACTACCAGGCCACCGGAAAGCCGGAGACTGCTCGACCGATGGCAGGGCTCTGGTGGGCGAAGGACAAGGCGACCACGCGTGTGCGGACCTTGGGCTTGAACGAGCACACGTCAGAGAGCGCCCAGCTTGTGGCCCCACCGCCGTTGCCCCCGGCCGAAGCGGCGGCAGCAGCTCTCGCGGCTGCTCAGGCGGGTCAGGGGCTGAACCCGCTGCTGGGCGTGATTCCAGCGAACGCTGCAAACTGGACGGTTACCGGTATTGGCGCTTTCCAGAACGACGCAATTATCCAGAGTCTGTTCATCCACGCCCACGTGCGTGGCAAGGATTTCACCTGGGTGCTGACCTATCCGGACGGCCGTGAAGAGGTGCTCCTGCGAGTCCCGAACTACAACTTCGACTGGCAGTTCACCTATGACTTGGCCGAGCCGCTCAAGGTGCCTGCTGGCAGCACGGTCAAATCGATCGCCCGGTATGACAACTCGCGCGAGAACCGACGAAATCCGGCGCCGCACAAGGACGCGTACTGGTCCGAGCAGAGCTGGGACGACATGTTCCTGTCTACCGTTAGCTACACGGTGGACGAGACGGCGACCGAAGGGGACGAATAGTAATCCGGCGTCCAGGGTAGTGTGAAGGGTCGGCGCGACGCACCGTGCCGGCCCTTTTCTTCAGGTGTAGGCACGTGAGAGCAAACAGAGTGAAGACCCATAGCGCTGTGACGGTCGTACTCGTGTTTTGGGCCTGCTGGCCACTGATGGTGGCGGCCGGGATGCAGCAGGAGTCCGCCGCCAGGCGGAAAGTCCAAGTCGAAATGGTTCACACCATCGGGTGTGTCGAACGGCGCAACGATCCCGACGCGTCCTGGTGGTTGGCGCGCGCCGCCGAGCCGACGGTCGCGAGACCCGGTGT
>DQEK01000359.1 GCA_003533545.1 Acidobacteriota bacterium
AACCCACTCGACGACATCACCACAATGCGCAATGTCCGGTTCGTGATGAAAGGTGGAGTCGTCTACAAGAACCTGAAGCCCTAGTTGCGCGTGGCGGGCACTCGGCGACTGCGCGGGGGAGCAACCCAACCGCCGAATGTAACCTTCTTGGTACCAGCGACATCCTTACATCGGTCGCTCGTACACCGTCTTGCCGCCCACGATTGTCTCAAGCACCGTGATGTCGCGAATCTCGGTCGGGTTGACGGTCAGTGGGTTGTCGCTCAGGACGACAAAATCGGCGAGTTTCCCGGGAGCGATCGAACCCTTGATGTCCTCTTCAAAATTCTGCCAAGCGGCGTCGATGGTGACCGTGCGCAGGGCTTCAAGGGGCGTGATGCGTTCGTCTGGTCCGAGAACCTGGTTGCTCTTCGTCAGGCGGTTCACGCCGACCCAAACCAGCTGCAAGGGATTGACGGGCGTAACCGGGGTGTCGTCGTGCACGGTGAATCGAATGCCTCGGTCGATCGATGACCGCAACGCGCTGATACCCGCGGCCCGATCCGGCCCCATGAAGATGTCCCGGTGCCGGTCGCCCCAGTAGTAAACGTGCCCGACAAAGAACGATGGGCTGAGGTTTAGCTCGGCGATCGCGTCAAGCTGGTCACGACGAACCATCTGGCAGTGTTCGATCCGGTGCCGTGCGTCGCGGCGTGGAAACTCCCGTTGGGCTTCACGGAAGGCGTAGAGAACATCGTCGATCGCGGCATCGCCATTGGCGTGGATAGCGATCTGGTAGCCGGCCTCGTGCAGTTCCTTCACCATCGTGACCAAATCGTCACGGCTGCGACGCGGATAACCGCGATAGTCGGGGTCCCCCTTGAACGGCGTGTGATACGGCTCGGTGAAATAGCCGGTATAGCCTTGGTTTGACCCGTCTTGGATGATCTTGATCGCGCCGACTTTGAGGTGCGTGTCGCCGAAACCCGAGATGATGCCACCGGTTTCCGCGGCCGTGGGTTGCCCCGGGCTACCCCGGGACATCATGGTGATGATGCGAAACGTCAGAATGCCCGCGTCTCGCGCACGCTGAAGCCCCGCCAGAGTCCCTCGACCCCCACCCGCGATCACAGCAGTCGTAACACCGTCCTCAACGTAGTCCTGGACCGCTACCCGATAAGATTCCATCGTCTGGTCCGGTGTCGGCGGAGGCACCAAACGGCTGACCATCCCACCGCTTTCCTCAAAGACCCCATCCGGTTCGCCAGTGTCGGGGTCCTTGCGCACAACGCCGCCCTCAGGGTTCGGTGTGTTCCGTGTGATACCGGCCAGCTCCAGTGCGAGGCTGTTGGCAACGCCTAGATGCCCAGACGTGTGGCTGATGTAAATCGGGTGGGTAGTGGAGGCCCTGTCCAGGTCCGCCCGAGTCGGGTGCCGCTGTTCCGCCAGCAACGTGTCGTCGTAGCCGCGCCCAGAAATCCACTGCCCCTCCGGTAGGTCCCGCGCGCGGTCGCCAAGGGCCGCTACCAGCTCGTCCATGTTCTCGATAGCGCCGATCGGCGGGCTGTTTAAGTCGACCTGTGTGACCGCCACTCGACCCGACCCGGGGAAATGATCGTGTGCGGCGTAGAAACCGGGAGTCATCGTGCGGCCTTGCAGGTCAACCACGCGCGTCTGGGACCCAGCCAGTGGACCCACCTCGGCGTCAGTGCCAACGGCCACGATGTTGTCATCGAGAACCGCGACCGCCTGCGCGGTCTGGTCGCCCTCCATCGTGACAATGGTGCCATTGAGCCAGATGGTGTCTGGAGCGATACCGCCACTAGGCGCGAGGCACCCCATGGCAACGGTTGTCGCAAAAGTCAACGCGATGAATGCGAGCGAGCGGTCTGGTCGGGCCATGGCCATCCTCGTCAACCGCTGAGTGAGCGGTATTTCTCAAGAAAACGGGTCGGGGTTGGCTTAAACGCATCGCGGCGAAACGGGTCGGCCAGCTCCTGGTTGAGTCTCAGAGTCAAAACCGTTGGACGATTCGAGGCAACGGCCGCGCGCAGCGCGTCACCGATTTGGTCGACCTCCTCGACGAGCGTGCCGGCGGCGCCCATAGCACGGGCGACGGCCGCAAAGTCGGGATTCTCGAGGTTCGTCGCCACGGTGCGACCGTCAAAGAAATCGAGCTGGTTCCGCCTTTCGGCCCCCCACTGCTTGTTGTCGAAAACGACCGCCACGACCGGGATCTGTTCTCGGACACAAGTCATGGTTTCGTTAAGACTCATTCCCCAGGCGCCTTCGCCCACGTAGGCGACAGCCGGTCGGTCCGGACGAGCCACTTTGGCCCCAATCGCAGCCGGGAACGCGTAACCGCAGTTGCCCCAACTCATCGCAGCCAGAAAACTCTGCGGCTGGTCGAAGTTGAGATAGCTGTTGGCAGTGGAACAGACGTTGCCGATGTCAGTCGACACCATCGCATCGGACGGCATCGCCCTAGCCAACTCGGTCAGAGCTGCCCGCGGACTGATTCGTCCCTTTTCCGAGGG
>DQEK01000309.1 GCA_003533545.1 Acidobacteriota bacterium
TGGTCGAGGTCCTGCACAAGCGGTCTCGGCGGGGTGACCACGACCTCGCCGTCGCGTCGCCACACCAAGCCGATCACCGATCGGGGATCGTTAAGGTTGTCCAGGTAGTCGGGTAGCAGTTCCTCGCCCTCGCCGGGGCCAACGGAGTCGAACCAGGGGCAATCGTTGAGCACGTTCACCGAGTTCATGGTGGCGAACACTCCGCCCGCGATGATCGGTGTGTCAGGGGAGGCGAGCTTGATTGCCTCGGCCATGCTCTTGGCCTCCGGATACGAGGTCGTCGACAGGAACGAGATGGCAACCGCGTCGGGCGACTCCTCGACAACCCGTTCCGCGATCCGCGGCTTCTTCATGTCCGGATGGCAGGTGTCGAACATCACGACCTCGTGGCCGTGCTGGCGCACGACCGGGGCGAGCACCTCGATGCCGATGGGTGGGAACGCCATCACCTTGATGCGGTCGGCACCCGGCTCGCAGCCGCCTAGCTCGCGCGGCAGGAGGTTGTAGAAGTCCTCGTCGCGGACGTATATGAGGAATAGCTTCATCCGGCAGCGCGTCTGGTGAAGCCTCGACGCGAGCGCCCACGCTCGTGGGGCACTCGCGACCCGGCGAGTGGGCAGTCGGACCGGATCGAGGGAGAGCAACCCGGAACTTTCGGAGCGTACCACGCGCGCGTGGAGACTCCGCAGCGAAGCGAACCTGCAACGGTTACCATGCTGGCCTTGTCCTCTGACGAAAGCGAGGAGACGAACGACATGATTGCCGGCCTACCGTTGACGGCGTGGTTGCTCTTGGGAGCGGCGATTGGCCTGGGCCTAGGGGTGGAGCTGCTCTTCTTTTTCGCCCATCGCCGCTCGGCTAGCGGCGAGGAGTAGGCGCATGGTCTCCACAACGATCGTCGCCGTCCTGGCCGTGTACCTGATCATCCTTCTCGCGATCGGGGTGTGGGGCGGCCGCGAGTCGCACAGCGTCGCGGGCTACTACGTCGCCAACAAGAAGCTCCCCGCCTGGGTCATCGCGTTCAGCTCGAACGCCACCGGCGAGAGCGCCTGGCTGCTGCTCGGGCTTACGGGCATGGGCTACGCGGTGGGCATCCACGCGCTGTGGATTGTCCTTGGAGAGGTCCTGGGTGTGGCCCTGGGTTGGGTGCTGGTGGCTCTCCCGTTTAAGGAACTCACCGATCGCTACGACTCGATCACCGTCGCCGATTACCTCGAATCCCGCTTCGATGACAGACAGCATGTGCTGCGAATCCTGAGCGCCATCGTGATCCTCACCATGGTAACCGCCTACACCGCCGCTCAACTGACCGCTTCGGGAAAGGCTTTCAGCTCGTTTCTGGGCACCAGCTACGCCGCCGGGGTGCTCGTCGGCGCCGCCGTCATCCTCTACTACACCACAGTAGGCGGGTTCAAAGCGGTCGCGTACAGCGACGTACTGCAGGGGGTTCTGATGTTCTCGGGCCTCCTGATGCTACCGATCGTCGGGGTCAGCGCCGCCGGCGGTTTCTCTCAGCTCATAGAACAGCTGCACAGTGTCGATCCGAACCTGCTAGAGCCAATGGGCGAGCTAGGTTTCTCGGTCGCCGGCGTGCTGAGCGCGGTGAGCTTCATGGGAATCGGACTCGCGTTTCTCGGAGCCCCGCAGCTGCTAACCCGTTTCATCTCGGCAAGCGGCCGCACCCAGATCGTCAACGGTAGCCTCCTAGCGGTGATCTGCATCATCGTGTTTGACGTCGGGGCGGTCTTCGCGGGCATGGCTGGTCGTTCCCTGTTCCCGGGCCTCGACGATCCGGAGACGATCCTACCGACTATGGCTTCGGAGCTGCTGCCACCGGTCATCACGGGTTTGTTCCTGGTGGTTGTGCTGGCGGCGATAATGTCGACGGTAGACTCGCTGCTGATCCTGGCCTCGTCAGCAGTCGTTCGCGACGTTGTTCAGAAGACCTTGAGGTCGAACCTGTCCGATAACCGGCTGTCGCTGTACGGCAAGCTGACGACTGTCGTGATCGGGGCGGGGGCGCTGGTGCTCGCGCTGGGCGAGGTCCGGGTCGTGTTCTGGTTCGTGCTCTTCGCATGGTCGGGGCTGGCGTGCGCCTTCACGCCAATCGTTCTCTGCTCGCTCTTCTGGAAGCGGACCACCCGGGCCGGCGCCATCGTAGGCATGGTGTCGGGGTTCCTGACAACCGTGATCTGGGTGCTCGTGTTCAAGGTCGGCTTCTACGATCTGTACGAAATGTTGCCCGGTTTCTTGGTCGGCTTTGTCACCACGATTGGAGTGAGCCTGTTGACGGAGCCGCCGGCCGCTGCAGCCGAAGAGCTCGAAGCAATGCGAGCGGCCGTGGGGCATCCCTTCAAGGGCTTCCCGTGATAAGCCGTGAATCCCCGTAACTCGAAGGGTACTGAAAAACTAGGGACCTCCCTCACAGAGGTCGGCATCGAGGACTTCGAGCCGACCAGGGTGCTGAGTCAGCGAAAGGAATTGCCATGCTGAAGGCCCTCGCTCTCGTCGTCCTGGTGCAGGTGGTTGCGCCCACGCAGGAACTCGCCCCCGGCACCTGGTACGACACGTCGATCCCGACACTCGAGCAAGTTCCCGGCTACAATTTCAGTATCAAGATCGCGGCGGCGGACCAGATGATCGCCTACATGTAGGCGCTCGCCGATGCGGCAAAGGTTTCTACTTCTCGGTCTTGCCCTTCTCCC
>DQEK01000332.1:0-8284 GCA_003533545.1 Acidobacteriota bacterium
GCGCTCTATCTTGATGCCACTTTGGCGTTGAATCCGGACACAGGTGAGTTAGTTTGGCACTTTCAGCACCAGGCCAACGGGCAGTGGGACCTCGACTGGGCGTTCGAGCGGCAAGTTGTGGAACTCTCGGTTGACGGAGAGACCAAGCGGCTTGTGGTTACCACCGGCAAGCAGGCGATTTTTGACCGACTCGAAGCCGAGACCGGGAGCTATGTCTCCTCAATCGACCTCGGCTTACAGAATTTGGTGACCGCCATTGATCCGGAAACTGGCGCCAAGACGACCGACCCGGCACTGCTGCCTGGGGATGGTGAGACAAAGATGGTTTGCCCGCACGTTAGCGGCGGTCGGGGCTGGATGCCCACCTCCTACGACAAACGTTCAAAGGTCGTCTATGTACCGATCGTTGAAGCTTGCATGGACCTGGTCCCGGTTCCCGACGGTGAGCGAGGAAGCCTCTCGAGCGGTGTTCGGTGGACCGTCAGACCGAGGCCAGAGAGCGATGGCAACTACGGACGGCTAGAGGCGGTGAATCTGGAGACGAGCGAAACGACCTGGGTCGCGCGCCAACGGGCGCCGCAGACAACAGGCACGTTAGCCACAGCGGGAGGGTTGGTGTTTGCGGGCTCGCTCGACCGGCGCATTGCCGCCTATGACTCGGATTCCGGTGAACGACTTTGGCAGACTAGGCTGAACGAGGTGCCGAGTTCGGCTCCGGTCAGTTACGGCGTCGATGGCCGGCAGTACCTGGCGGTGATCGTCGGAAGTGGCGGCTACCAATCGGGTAGCTACAACGTGATGGTCCCCGAGATCAGGAATCCGCCAGACCGCGGCGCCGCGCTCTGGGTGTTCACGCTGAAGTAACTCTTATGGTTGGGCCGCCTGCCGTTCCAGTGCCCGTGCGCCCCTAAGTAGGTTCTCCATCCCGTAATTCCGTTCGTGGCATGCGTACTCGTAGACAAGGCCATCGGTTTTCGGTAAGTCGAGGGCGGCGGTCCAGGGACGTTCCCAAGTGGTCGGGTCCTCAAAGGTGACCTCATAGCGGAGAATGTTCGCTTCCGGACGCGAGAAACGTTCGATGAGCGTCAGGTTCTCGCCAGACCCGCGCCAAGGGGCCTGCCCGGAAAAGTCGGTGGTTCTGACGACCAGTGTGTCGCCTTCCCAGTGGCCAAACGACCGGCCGAGCCATTGCCGCGGCCCCTGGCTTGAGGATGATGAGCCGTTGAGTGGAATGATGCGCATCTCATGGACCATTTCAAGCAGGATCGCGACGTGGTCTTCGCTCTGAAAAATCTGAAAGTTGTTGTTGTACACACCGCCTAAGCGCACCGTTCCTCGGGACAGGCAGCGCTCCCAGAGACCCCGGTCTTCTGGATTCTCTGAGTTCTGGCGTGGTGATGCGCTGGCTCTCCGCGCGGCGGTGCGGGCCTCTGCCTCCGCAGTTCTGTTTGGAACCCTGCCGTCAGGAGGGTCGATGATCAGTGCTGTCCTGCCGTCGGATAAGCCCCGGTCCCACCAAAACTGGTTGTAGGCCAGACCCACATCTCGTTCGGCGCTCAATTCACCCCGGCGCTCAGAGGTGGCGAAGGTCGTTGCGTTGATGTTGGCTTCGGCGACCTCCTCGGCGGTTAAAAATTCACGTCCTTCGTAGCGAGTTGGTCGTTCGAGTGGCGTCGCCGTCCCATGGTCCCAGACACCTTGGAGGTCAGGGACCCCCCACAACATGCGGGGTGCGGGCGACCCGTCTGGCGCTCGGCCAGCGGAGGCAGGTTGGGCCTGTGCGGTCGACGCCAGACAGACGAATGCAAATACCGTCGGGAGGACGGAGTGTGTGAAGTGATTCATCGGTTCCCTCACTGATCGATCGAGTCACCCTTGAATACGAAGCAGCATAGCGGTACGGCGAACAGTATACGCTTACGGTTGGGTGACCGCACACGTGACCTGAGCCTGCGAGATTGGGGCGGAATGGTCCTCTCCGGTAGGATTAGTGACACCGCCGTCACGGTATCCGGTAAACCGGGGCACTGAGAAGAGGCTTACCGGGAAGGAAGTCATGAGGCCCGTATGCGAATCGGCGAGGGACTGATCGTCATCTTGCTGGCGGGAGTCTGGGTATCCGCACAGACTCAAGACACCGTGTTTCTTGAAGAACTGACCTGGACCGAGGTTCGGGATGCGGTTGCTGCGGGAACCACGACCGTCATCATTCCCACTGGAGGCACTGAGCAGAATGGCCCCCATATGGTACTGGGGAAGCACAATTATCTCGTCAGGTATAAGGCTGGCGAAGTGGCCGTTCGCTTGGGTAATACATTGGTCGCCCCTGTGGTGGCCTATGTGCCGGAAGGGGACCTGGACCCACCAACCTCGCACATGCGCTTCCCTGGCACGATCACAACCCCGCCCGAGGTGTTCGCGCAGGTGCTCGAGTACGCCGCACGGAGTTTTCAGCTGCATGGATTCGTCGACATTGCGTTGCTTGGCGACAGTGGCGGCAATCAGGCGTCTCAGGCTGCGGTGGCTGAGCGACTCAACCGGGAGTGGGCCGATACGCCGGTTCGGGTGCACCACCTGACCGACTATTACCCGGGTGACGGTGACGCATGGCTGGTTGCGCAAGGGGAGCGGGTGGAGGATGTCGGCTCCCACGCCGGTATGCATGACACCGCGAGTTTCCTGTTTCTCGATCCGTCGAAGCTCAGGCTTGAGAGGATGGAGCGTGGGACAGGACCAACCGGGAATGGTGTGGTGGGCGACCCGAGTCGTTCAACGGCGGAATATGGTGAGCAGATTCTCGAGATGCAGATCGCGGCCGCCGTTCGACAGATCGAGCGCTTACGAGAGAGCAGCCGCAGGTAGAGTGCAACAGCACTTCCGTTAGACTGCGGTCACGACGGACTTTGGAGGCGTAGTGTCGGTCGTGCGATGAACGGCCGGACGGAGACGGGGGCCCGGAGAGACCTTTGGGGGGAGCATGACACACCGCACATGGGTCGGTCTGTTAGGTGTCGGGGCGAGTGTTCTACTGGCGACGTCGTTAATCGCACGGCAGTCTGGGGTTGACGAGGGGAACTTACGAGGCGCGGTACGCAGTCCGCTAGGGCCGGAGGCGGGCGTGTGGGTAATCGCAGAGACCGATGCTTTCGACACGCGTTTTCGCAAGATCGTGGTCACAGACGACGAGGGAAAATTCTTGGTGCCCGATTTACCGGCCGCGTCGTATCAGGTTTGGGTGCGCGGGTACGGCCTGGTCGATTCGGCGCCGGTGACGGCCGAACCTGGGCAAAGGGTGAATCTCGATGCGGTTCCGGCTGGGTCTCCGCAAGAAGCGGCGGCGGTCTATCCGGCCAACTACTGGTATTCGTTACTCGAACCACCAGGCCCAGACGAGTTTCCTGGCACCGGGCCCGAAGGCAACGGCATCTCCCCGAGGTTGCAGAGTCAGGCGGCCTGGGTCGACAACGCCAAGCAGGGCTGTCAGCTCTGTCACCAGATGGGGAACCGGTTTACCTTCGACACGAGTCACCTCACGCAGTTCGATTCAACGATTGATGCCTGGGACCACCGTGTGGCGTTCGGGCAACGCGGATCACAAATGAGCGGCGCGCTGAACCGGTTCGGCCGCCAACGCGGTCTTGAGATGTTTGCTGACTGGAGCGACCGCATTGCAGCTGGCGAAGTGCCGGTCACACCGCCTCGCCCGCAAGGGGTCGAACGGAACTTAGTGTTGACGATGTGGGATTGGGCGGGCGAGACCTCGTACGTGCACGATGAGGTGACGACTGACAAGCGGGATCCAACCGTCAACGCCAATGGTCTCGTCTACGGTGTCTCAATCAGCAACGACAAATTGGTGATCACCGACACGGTACGGCATCGGTCAATGGAGTTGGACGTGCCACTTCGGGAACCGAGGGAGATGGTCCCGTCGATGTTTCCGACCGAATCGGGGTTCGAACCGTCACCGTCTTGGGGTGACGACATCATCTTCGACGCGCCGGCAAACCCGCATAACCCGATGCTTGATGCCAGAGGCCGCGTCTGGCTGACGTCTACGGTGCGTCGTCGCGACAATCCTGGGTGGTGCAAGGAGGGGTCGTCCCATGCTTCAGCTAGCTATTTTCCGATCGACCGAAGCGGACGCCAGATTTCGGCGTACGACCCTGCCCGCCAGAATTGGTTGCTGATCGATAGTTGTTACGCTACTCATCACTTGCAGTTCGGCGAGGATGTCAACGACACGCTTTGGTTCAGTGGCGACGCAAACGTCGTGGGGTGGCTCGACACACAACTGTACGACCGGACTGGTGACGAACGAGCTTCGCAGGGGTGGTGTCCCACTGTCATCGACACGAATGGGGATGGGAGGATCAACAAACCGTGGAACGAACCCGGTGAACCTGTTGACCCAACCCGAGACACCCGGACGGTGGGGTTTGCCTACGGCGTCATTGTCAATCCACTCGATGACTCGGCCTGGATTGCTAGAACAGGTCCGTTTCCTGGGCGACTCGTGAGACTTGACCGGGGCGAGAATCCACCTGAATCCTGTGTGGCCGAAGTCTACGAACCCCCTTCCATTGAGAATCCGGCGGTGGATCGGGCCCAAACAGGGCACGCCCCGCGCGGGGTCGACGTCGATCGCCACGGTGTCATTTGGACCGCACTCTCCGGGAGCGGACACATCGCGAGCTTCGACCGTAGCAAGTGCCACGTGTTGAATGGGCCCGAGGCAACGGGGCAGCACTGTCCGGAGGGCTGGACCCTTTATCCAACACCTGGACCCCAGATGAAGGGGGTCACTGCCCCGGGTAGCGCTGATTACCACTACTACAACTGGGTGGACCAGTTCGATACGCTCGGGCTTGGACCGAATGTTCCGATGGCGCCAGGTTCTGGCTCAGATTCGCTGCTCGCGTTATTACCGGAGACCAAGGAGTGGGTGGTGCTCCGTGTCCCCTATCCGCTTGGGTTCTTTGCGCGAGGACTGGATGGTCGCATCGATGACCCCGAGGCGGGGTGGAAGGGTCGAGGGCTGTGGGCCAACTATGGGTCGAACTTAAACTGGCACATTGAGGGGGGAAAGGGGATGCGCAGTTCCGTTATCCATTTCCAACTGCGGCCACACCCACTCGCCGAGTAGGACCCCCACGCGGCGAGTGCCAGACCGAGATGGGCCTCGACCATACGCTCGTCACACCCCGCACGGGTGTGTTCTTGGTTCTGGCTTGTTCGACCGAGTGTCGCTATACCGCTATACCTCGTTCGCATCCAGAGTCCGGCGGGGTCTTTTCCTGGACGCTGAACCGGTCTCAGACTGGCGCAGTTCGCCTGCGATAACATTAAGTGCCATGAACCGGTTAGTACGGGTTGTTGGGTTGCTCAGCGGTTTGATCGCTGCCTTCGGAGCGGTCAGGTCCGCCTCCGCTCACCCGGCGCCATTCAGTTTCGTGGATATTCGCATTCAATCGACGACACTCCAGTTCGAGGCCGTCGTCCACGCCTTCGACGTGGCGTATGAGTTGGGCATCCAACCACCCGACCGGGTGATGAATCCGGGTGGTCTCGGGACGCGGGGCGCGCGTCTGGCAGAGTTGCTGCGCGAGCGGCTTCGGGTCACGGTCGACGGTGACTTGCTGGGCATTGAGAGTTGGTCTGATCCCGAACTGTTGCCAGAACGGCAGGCAGTCAGTCTACGTGCGCGAGTCCAACTCGAGCGCGGTCCGGGGGTCGTAGATGTCTCAGCCACGCTGTTTCCGTACGACCAGGCGCACCAGACCTTCCTTAATTTCTATGATGAGGGCGAACTCACGTCACAGGCGATTCTTGGCGGCGACGATACGAGCTTCGAATACTTCGTCGGTAGTCGACAGGGGACAGTTGCCGTCATTGAAAAGTTCGTGCCGCAGGGTTTCCGTCACATCCTGATAGGCCCAGACCATCTCTTGTTTTTGGTTGGGCTTCTTCTGTTGGGGGGATCAGTGAGGCGGCTGTTACTGGTTGTTACCGCCTTCACCGTTGCCCACAGTGTGACGCTGGCACTCGCGGTGCTTGGTTTTGTGTCACCGCCGGGTAACGTGGTCGAACCGATTATCGCGCTTAGCATCGTTTACGTTGGTGCCGATAATCTCTTAGTTAGGACTGGGCGCGACATGCGTGTCTGGATTGCCTTGGTGTTTGGATTGATTCACGGGTTTGGGTTTGCGAGTGTGCTACGCGAGATGGGGCTGCCGAGTGGGGCACTTGGGTGGTCATTGTTCTCGTTTAATCTCGGAGTGGAAATCGGCCAGGTTGCTATCGCGGTGGTTGTCGCATCGGCGCTGATAGCACTGCGGCGGCGTAGTGAAGCAGTCGGTCGGTGGGTGGCGGTCGTCGGGTCCATCGTAGTGATAGCTGTTGGTACATTTTGGTTCGTTCAGCGGGTCTTCTTTGCGGGAGGGATAGCATGAGAAGAGTGATGATGCTCGGTGCGCTCATATTCGTGGGCGTGTGGTCGATGGCCGCCGTGTCCGGTCAGCAGGGAGAGATGAATGTTGAGGTTGAGCGCCTCGAGGATAACCTGTTCGTGCTCCGAGGTGGGGGTGGGAACTCGGCCGCGTTTGTCACGACCGACGGTGTGGTGCTCGTCGATACCAAGCTAGCCGGCTGGGGCCAGCCACTCATTGACGCGATAGGCGAACTGACCTCGAATCCGGTGACGACGATCATCAACACTCACGCGCATTTTGATCATGTGGATGGCAGTGTCGAGTTTCCGGCTTCGGTCGAGTTCGTGGCGCATGAGAACACGCAGCGTTTGATGCGCGAGAACAATCCGGTCCGTGGGTTGGGGCGCCCCGCGCGACCGAGTCCGTTCCAAGGTGATAACGGGGTCGGCATTCCCGAGCGAGTTTTCAGCGATACGTTGACGCTTGGTAACGGCGCAGATCGCGTCGAACTGCACTACTTTGGTCGAGCTCACACTGGTGGTGATGCATGGGTGGTGTTCCCGGCGTTGCGGGTCATGCATGCCGGCGACGCGTTTCCCGGCAAGATGGTGCCGATCATGGACGCGAACAACGGGGGAAGTGGCGTCGACTATCCGGACACTCTACGGAAGGCCTCACAAGGTGTCACCGGTATTGACCGGATCATCACCGGACACAGCACGGTGATGACCCCAGCGGACTTGAGTGAATTTGCCGACTTTGTCGGCGCGTTCCGGGATGATGTCCGCCGGGCCAAGCGTGGGGGAATCTCGGCTGCAGCCTTTGTCTCGTCGTGGGAGGTTCCGAGCCGCTTCGCTGGTTATAACAAGGGCCCAGCTGAGCGGATGACGGTCTACGTCCAGGATATGTACGACGCATTGCCCTAGTCTGGTGTTGCGGTCATCGTGAAAAAAGGATGACTGCTGAAACGTGGATAGGGATAATGGCCGGAATGGGGCTAACTGGCGGCTCGCGGAGCGCCATGGGTGTGAAGGGGAACTGACCATGTCGAAACAGACCACACGTCGTGAAGTGCTCAAGGGAGGCGTGGCCCTGGCGGGGCTTGGAGTACTCGGTGTTCCTGAGTGGGGGTTCCCGGCGCTCGCGCAGGGCGAGACGCTTGTGGAGTTCACCGATCTACCGGATGAGATCGTTCTTGAACGGACGCCGGACCGGCGGATTATCGATGTTCGGGAAATTGACGGGCCTATTACGCCGGCCAATAAGTGGTTCACGACGCAGCATTACGGCCACCCGGTCGTCGATCGTGCGACTTATCGGTTGCGGGTCTCTGGGCTGGTCGACAGGCCACTTGAGCTATCCCTTGCCGACATCCGCGCGATGCCCAGTCGGGAACTCGTCTTCGGGTTTGAGTGCTCTGGCAACCGTGGCCCACTGAACGGCCTATCGAGCAACGGTCGGTGGACTGGCGTGCCGCTGCGAACCGTGCTCGAGCGTGCCGGTGTACAGGATCGGGCGAGAGAGTTCGTCTTCTTCGGCGCTGACCACGGTGAGGAGGAGGTGGAGTTCCGCGGACGTGTCAGCACGGTTGACCAGCAATACGGTCGGAGTCTCCAGCGTGATATCGCGTTGTCGGACGAACCGCTGTTGGCCTACCAACTGAACGGGGACCTCTTAACGAGTCACCAGGGGAGTCCTCTCCGCTTGCTGGTGCCGGGTTGGTATGGCGCGCCGAATGTGAAGTTTTTGTCAGAGATTCACGTGCAAGAAGATCAGTACTTGGGTAAGTATCAGGCCCGTTGGTATCGCACCCTCAAGGGCGAGATGGTCAACGGTGAGATGAAGTGGAAAGA
>DQEK01000332.1:8598-10180 GCA_003533545.1 Acidobacteriota bacterium
AACGGTGAGATGAAGTGGAAAGAGACCGCTATCACCAAGATGCGGTTGAAGTCCTACATCGCGCGCGTCACCCGCATGGGAAATCAGCACAAGGTCTTCGGTGTAATCATGCATGACGGCACCCCGATCCAGTCTGTCGAGGTGCGGGTTGACGATGGTCCCTGGCAGTCGGCGACACTCGACCCTTCAACCAGCGAGAAGTATTCGTGGAAGTTCTTTACTTTCGACTGGAATGGGGCCACCCCTGGGGAGCACACGATTACCTCGCGAGCCACCGACACCAGCGGCTATGTGCAGCCGACGAGTGAGGAACTTGAGGTGAAACAGACGTTCCTGGAGCAAAACAACCAGCACCCGAGGACGTTGATTATCACCTAGGGCGTTCTCCGACCGTACATGGCAACGGCCCTCCGGAGCGATTTCCAGGGGGCCGTTGCTGTGTACGGCACACTGCGTCCATGTGGACGCGAGGCTTCAGTGCGGGTCCAGCGCCGTTAGTCGATGGCGAAGCAATAGAACAGTCCGGCGCCGCCAGTGCCGACGAGGTCGGCTTGGCTACAACCGCGAGATGCGTGCTCTGAGTTCCAGGAGTTGACGCCGTCGCCGCGTCCCGTTCGGTCGTGGTGTCCTACTTGGGCGCTGCCGTTACCGCTGGATGTCCAGTTCCCGCAGGTGGTGTCTTCACCTGGGGTGAACGCGATGCCGTCTGGTTGCGACCCCGTCAGAATGTCGTGGCGATTGGGATCGTCACCGACTCCGTTAACCATGTCGAGGCGTTCGGTTGTTGCCCGCTCCTTGTTCACGTGGTGGTCATTACCGTGCAGTGCGTCAAGATCGGCCGCGATCAGCATGCCCTCGGCGTTGTACCACGGACCGGCGCCGATACGGTCTCGAGCATGTACCGCTGGGGTTGTGTCAGTTGCGGTGGTGCTGAGATAGGCGCGCCATGTGTGGTCCCCTGCGTACTCCGCTTCGGCGAGTGCTTGGCAGTGCGCATCGGCCCCGTCCAGACCGCCGAGGTCACCGCCGTTGCCGGGGCCAACACTGGTGATGAAGAAGGTGGTGACTGATTTGGCGCCGCCCATTTCAATCATGTCCGGTACAGGCGCAGGCTGCTCGGCTGCAGTGGGTGTGGCTGTCGACAGGTCAGCCTCCGGTTCCTGAGGATTCGTACCGCACGCGGCGACTCCGAGAGAGATGAGGCCTAGGACGGTAAAGACGCCAGGGTGCGAGTGTGTGATGAGCATCATCGATTCTCCTACAAGTGTTTCGTCTTGAAAATCTGATCCCGTTCGTACAGTCTGGGCATCTACATCCCACGGGGTATGTGCCGGATGACTCAGCTGGAATGTTACGTATGCTGTCTACTCGCAGCGGATGCGTCAAGCTCCGCTGCGTCGCAGCGGTATAATTCCCGCACTTTTTACCATCGACGGGAGGGTATCAAAGACCGATGGAACCCAAACGATTCTTGGTCACTGGGGGCAGTCAGGGCATTGGCGCGGCGCTGGTTAGTCAGGCGAGGACGGTCGGCCACAGGGTCGTGTTCACCGGAAGGCACGACGAGACTGTCTCGCAGGTG
>DQEK01000160.1:0-8638 GCA_003533545.1 Acidobacteriota bacterium
GACAGACCATCGATGCCGATGGCCGCTATTACTACCGGATCGGAGAGACGGGCCTGCTGGCCCTTCGTGGACGCTGGTTCAAGAGCTTCGGCGACTTCCCAGATTTCTACTACTTCGGCGGAAACGGAGAAATGCGGGGGTATGAGTACCTTGAGTTTATTGGCCACAACGCCGGCCATTTCAATGCGGAGCTTCGTTTTCCACTGATCGAAGCGATGCTCACGCCGATCGGGGTGCTGGGTGGAATTCGAGGCACCTTCTTTTTCAACCTAGGTGGAGCGGGGCTGAACGGACAGCCGTTCAAGCTGTTCTCAAACACCGACGAAGAGTTCACGCCCATCATAGGATTCCGGCAAGATCCGTTGACGTTGAATGTCGAAGCAGTAGAAGGGTCGACGACCGCGGTTTCCGGATTCCGTCTAGTAAATGGACGCGCATCTTACGGTATCGGTGTGGAAACCTTCGTGATTGGGTTCCCGGTGCACTTCGACTGGTCGTGGCGAACCCTGTTCAACAAGGAATGGGAAGACCTCGTCTATGCGACGCAGGGGGGTAGCACAAATTTTCGTAGACCACGTTTCGGCTTCTGGATCGGCTACGACTTCTGAGCGGTGACACATCTCCCTCGTGACACCTTGCGGACCCTCAGCTCGTTACAAAATAGAAGACAGCTCGCTTGGTGCGGACGGACAGAGCGCAGCTATAGTTTCTTTAGTTTCAGCACGCTGCGATCGAGGTCGAGCGTGACCCGGTAGTCGCTGAGAAACCTGTGCCCCACAATGCCACCAATCTGAAACCCCAGTAGCGCACTTGGGCGGTGCAAATTGAGGACGACCACCGAGTAATTACGATAGAGCAGCTGGTCAAACGCGAGATTGGTGCCTGGCCGGAGATAGGCATCGTCGTCCCACCCTGACGTCCCATACACCTTAATCGGTACCCTGCGGACAGTCAGCGGCGCCAGTAGATTGGCCGTGCCACGACTGATCGAAATGACTTCTCCGCCGGTATCCACAACGAAGCTACGCGGATGTTCGCCATCAACGACCCCGCGAACCACCGCTAACCGGTGATGCCGCAGCGGCAACACTATGTCCGCCGGCTCATCAGGAAGCTCTTCACCAATGATCAACTGCCGCTGCCCGTAGTCGATCGTGACCGACAGTCCAAGGGCAATCGGCGAAAATCCTTCTGACTCCGGAGTAGGAAGTCCGCCGAGTGGCGGGCTTTTAATGATCGCCGGCAAGTTGGTTACTTCAAACGACCCAATTTGCAACGACTCAAGCCGGGCCGCCTGCAGGCCCCGCAACCCAATTTCGCCCACGCCGGCACTGAGGGTGTTGGCCACCGGCTGTACGCCCAGGTCTTGAGCCACCGGCTCTGAGAGAACCGTTTGCTCAGCGCCGGTATCCACAACGAAGTCAACAGCGGAACGCCCATTAACGCGGCCGCGCACGATTACCTTGTCTCGCTCAACGCGAAAGGGAATGGTATGAACTCGTCCGGGTTCGGTCAGCTGCACCGCCTGGCGGTCGCCAAACGAACGCAAAAATTGCACTTCTGCACGCGCCCAATCCGCTTTCTCCGTGTTCGTTGAAGACGGGAGTAGCCCGACGTAACGTTCGTACGCATCGGCTGCCTCGCCAAAGCGATGCATCCGCTGGTAAACGAATCCGAGCGTATGGTGAAACTCTGGGGTATTTGGTGCAATTTCTAGAGCTGCCTGAATCCAGTCGAGAGCGTCATCGTAGGCTCGCCGCGTCGCCAAACTCTGAGCTAACCCATGACGACCACCGGCCGAACCGGCATCTATTGCCAGCACGTCTCGATAAACCGCTTCGGCCTCGTCGAACAGCCCTGATGACCAGAGTCCGTCCCCCACCAACGCCAGCGCCGACGGGTCCGTCGGCGCCAAACTACGCAGAAGCAATGCCTCTCGGTGTGCCTCGGTAAACTCAGCGACCTGCAGCAAGCTTTGCAGCAGACCGCTCGAAACCCGAACGAGCTGTTCCGAGGTGGCGCCCGGTTTCGCTTGGTCGTACGCCGGAATTGATTCCCAGTACCGCTGGTCCCCCCGAAGAAGATCACCGAGCTGCAGCCGAGCCTCGCTACGAGCACTCTCTGACGCTGACTGGGCGTCGATCACGATAGGCAGCGAAGCCGCTACCGCCACGCCAAAAACCAAGGCACGAACCGCGAATCGCATCTCTCCTCCAGCGCCAACAACGCGCCACACGCACCACCGTGACGGCTCCACACCGCGGCGGCCAACTACGCCTGATATCGACAACGGGGGTAAGGCGATCTAGAGCGGACCCCCAACCTTCAAAGACACAACAAGCGGTCTATGGACACGCTCCAGAGAACGTCGTGGAATCGTGCATGGTTCCCTTTCGGCTAGTCAGGCCTGAACCACACAGTAGCATCGAGCAGGTCAACGCGTGTACCGCTCGGTCGGAACACCGTCATACATTTCATCGACCCGCAGTATTTGTCTCTGGCGGTCGTAGCTGCCCAATTCGTAATCTTCACTCATAATCAGGGCTTTAACCGGCTTGGTCGGGCAGACCTCAGCACACAGACCGCAAAAGCTACAACGCGACAGATTGAAATCAAAGAAGTCGAGCACTTTGATCTTATGCCCTGGCTCCCGGTGCCCACCGAGAAAAATCAGTTCGTCCGGGCACGCCTTGGCACATTGATCACACACAATACAAGTTTGAGCGCCAGTCTCAGGCTCGACCTGGAGCCGGAGCACCCCGCGAAACCTTGGTGCGACCGGACGGCGCTCGGCCGGATACTGAAATGTGAACGCGGGCTGGGGGGTGTACTTGAGCGTGACCAGGAGGCCCTTAACCAAATCGACCAGAAAGACCATCCGGAAGAACTTCTTCAACTGCCGCACGGTTACCCTCTGTCCTCGACAAGAATCGGCTCTGTCTGCCCCACCATGACGACCCGCTCCTTGCGGAGCACGGTGTTCTCTTTCCGGATCTTGTCCTGGAGACGCATCAAACCGTACAGCAATGCTTCCGGGCGAGGCGGACATCCAGATACGTACACATCCACCGGAACCACCTTATCCACGCCCTGCAACACTGCGTAGGTAGGGAACGGACCACCCGCGTTGGAACAACTTCCCATTGAGATGACCCACTTTGGCTCTGGCATTTGGTCATACAGCCGCCTCAGCACCGGGGCCATCTTCTTGGTCACCGTCCCAGCCACGATCATCAGGTCGGCCTGACGGGGCGACGCACGAAACACCTCGGCGCCGAAACGAGCGATGTCGAATCGGGACGCTGAGGTGGCCATCATCTCTATCGCGCAACAGGCCAATCCGAAGCCCATCGGCCACAAAGACGACTGGCGAGCCCAGTTGAGTACCTTATCGAGGTTCGTCGTGATGATGTTGTCTTCGAACTGGTGGTCAATCAATCCCATGGGGTGTTTGCTCGCCTATTTCCCTTCGAACCAGTTAGCGTTGGTCTCGCAGAAACTCTCCCATTCGTCAGGAACCTCGTCATTGGCAAAAATCGCCTCGACGGGACACGCTGGGACGCAAGCGCCACAGTCGATGCATTCGTCCGGGTGAATGTAGAGCATCGTCTCGGCCTCAAACTCCTCTTCGTCCTTTCGAGGGTGGATACAATCCACCGGACACACGTCCACGCAAGCCGTGTCCTTCGTTCCGACACACGGTTCACAAATGCTATACGCCATCAAACCCCTCCGTTGTCCTACACCTACCGCCGTAACAACAGACACCGCCTGACCCAGCCCGCTCACTCTAGTTCACAGAACGAGGCCCACGGCGCCGCCCCAGAGCGTAACCCGCCTTGGTGGTCGCGTTCAAGGCCAACGAATGAGTGGTCTTCACGCGCCCCGCAGACGTCTCATTCTATCAGTGTCAGACTCGGCCCCCCTCTGCGGCCCAGACCAGGGCAGTTGTCCAAATCGAACCAGTTTCACCCCGTGGTGAACCGTACCAGGAGCTACTCAGTCCCGAAAACAACCACGGGCTCAGTTCCTCACTGGGTGCGGCACCAGGCGGTTGCTCGCCCCTCAGACATGGAATTTTGGCGATACGCCTTCAGCCCACTACGTCGGGTCCGTGCGCCGGTCCAGCCGTCCAGGCAGTCCTCGAAGCTCGCCAACTCAACTCCCCTAACCGGAATCTCGACATCGTTACCCTGTCTTCCTTCGCCTCAGTGCCTAGGTCGGACGTGGGGAACTCAACATCCACGAATTCACTTTTCCACAGTTATATGGCGACGGATTGCACCGGCTCCAGAGAGAAGCTAACATCGCCGGGATGATCAAATCGGGCGATCAACCGACGCCAGCTACCATACCAGCCAGGTTCATCCGCGGCAGGCGCCTCAGAAACGACCCCGTGGCCGGTGGTGCGAAACCTCACTGGCTCAAGGTCCGGGCACCGGGCTCACCCGGGTATCGACATCTCAAACGCCTGATACAGGAACATTCGCTGAACACGGTTTGTGAGGAAGCCAGTTGCCCGAACATCGGAGAATGCTGGCACCATGGCACCGCGACATTCATGATCCTGGGTGGGGTTTGCACGAGGGCATGCACCTACTGCAATGTCACGCACGGGCAGCCTGGTCCGGTTGACGCCGAAGAGCCGACACGCATCGCCCAGGCCGTGCAATTGCTCGGACTCGACTATGTCGTCATCACCTCAGTCGACCGGGATGACCTCGATGACGGGGGAGCCAGTGCATTCGCTGCAACGATCACCGAGACACGCGCCTTCTCACCCAATTGCCACATCGAAGTTCTGGTCCCAGATTTTGGCGGGCGGGAGACCTCGCTGGACGACGTGTTGACAGCAGCACCCGACGTGTTGAACCACAACATCGAGACTGTTCCGCGTCTGTACAGAAGCGCGCGCCCCGGGGGAAACTACTCCAGGGCCCTCAAGATACTCCAGAGGGCTCGACTTCAGAACCACGAGAAGCCGACGAAATCTGGGCTAATGGTGGGATTGGGGGAAACCTGGGAGGAGTTGGTGCAGACCTTGACCGATCTACGCGAAGTGGGATGCGGCATCTTGACGATCGGGCAGTATCTTCGTCCTTCGCCGGCACACCTCCCCGTGTCCCGCTACTATCACCCCGACGAGTTTGCAGCGCTCAAACAAGTGGCAGTAACGCTGGGATTCGGGCACGTCGAGTCAGGTCCGCTGGTACGTAGCTCGTATCATGCCCACGAACAGGCTGATGCATTCGGCGCCGAGGCCCCCTCGTCCGCGCGATAGACGCGCAGAGTAATCTCGATGGAGCCTAACCGAACCTGTCTGAGTTTACGGGCCGACGGTCCCGGGCGCGTGCTGCATCGGCACATGCCAACGCTTTCCGAAACCGTGAGCCGGCCGGGCCTGTAGCATTGACGCAGCCCCCACGAGTCCTCTCGCGCAGAGCGAACAGCAAACGGGCCTGGACAGGGAACCTAGGTGTCTGGATTAAACACGACGACCTAGGCACGCCGGCCTGCGATGAACCATCTTCAGTCGACCCGTTTGGGCCGGTAAACATGCGTACTCTGTCCAAAAAAAACTTCGGCCGATTCCATCAACGTCTCTGACAGCGTGGGATGTGGATGTATGCACAACCGCAAGTCAGCGACTGTAGCCCCCATCTCGATCGCGATCACCCCTTCTGCGATTAGCTCGCCGGCACCAACCCCAGCGATACCGACACCGAGAATTTGCTCCGTCGCCGGATCGATCACCAGCTTCGTAACACCCGATGGTCGGTCGAGCGTAACGGCTCGTCCCGAGGCCGCCCAGGGAAAACGGGACACCTGCACCGCCTGCCCGTTAGCCTTAGCCTGAGTCTCAGTTAGTCCGCACCAGGCGACTTCTGGATCGGTGAAAACAACAGCGGGAATCGCGGTCGGTTCGAACACCCCCTTGTGGCCAGCTATCGCCTCAACAGCGATGCGCG
Organism: Acidobacteriota bacterium; assembly: GCA_003533545.1. GTDB lineage: Bacteria > Acidobacteriota > Vicinamibacteria > Vicinamibacterales > UBA8438 > DQEK01. The sequence continues at coordinate 5,970 of DQEK01000160.1, forward strand.
CCTCGTGACTCGCCTTATGCGCGAGCATCGGCTCCCCCACTAAATCTCCGACAGCAAAAATGGTCGGTTCGTCGGTTCGACGCTGTCCGTCAACCGTCACAAACCCCCGTGCGCAGCGCTGCACACTCGTGGTATCCAATCCCTCGATCTCCGAGTTAGGCACGCGCCCAACGGCCACCAATACCCGGTCGAAATGTCGGTCCAACTCGACATTTCCAGCCCCCTGTAAAGTCACACGCACGCCGTCACCCTCTTCAACGAGGCTTCCAACCGTGGTCTCGAGTAGGACCTCCTGGCAAACATCCTCAAGCCGTCTGGCCACAACCGAAGTTAAATCTCGGTCGGCACCAGGCAATAATTCGGACGTCATTTCGACCACCGTCACGGCGGAACCAAGCGCCGCGTAGACTGACCCGAGTTCGAGACCGATATACCCCCCACCAACCACCAGCAACGACGTAGGGACACTTGGAAGTTCGAGGGCCCGAGTCGAGTCCCACACGCGATCACCACCAAGTGACAGCGACGCTGGCAACGCAGGACGAGACCCAGTGGCGAGGATAGCGTGCTCAAACTGCAGATCGATCAGCCCCTGATCTGGCCGGGTCACTCGCACCGTGGTAGGCCCGCCTAGTGCAGCTCGACCACGCAGAAAGGTGACGCCTCGCCGGTTCGAGAGTTGACCCAGCCCACCAGTAAGACGATCTACGACCCCGTCCTTCCATTCCCGTAATCGGTCAAGATCGAGAGCCGGCGCCCCGAAGTCAACGCCCCAGGCAGCCGCCTCACGTGCCTCGGTCAGCACCTTGGCAACATGCAGCAAGGCCTTCGAAGGCATGCACCCACGATACAAACAGACTCCCCCAGGGTCCGCAGCCTCATCAATGAGAGTAACCTGCATGCCTAGGTCAGCAGCCAGAAACGCGGCTGCGTACCCCCCTGGGCCACCGCCGATCACCGCGACCTGCGTCGTTGTCATAAGCTCGCCCGCTTCCGCCCTCGCACAACGCGTTGTTCCGGGTCGATCCCCTTTTCTCGGGGCGCCCCGTTCTCTGGCCAACACTGGCACCCAATAAGCATCGCTTTGACCAGCACCACACACCTGCCCACCGTTTCGCCACGGACCAAGCGAACGCACCGAGCCCTTCGACCACGCGTGACCGGCGTTCAACCCACGCAGCCACCTAGGGTCTTAAGTGTAGCAAGATGCTTCCTTGCCTTGCCCAACCCAGAAGTAACATCATGGGGACTGTTTCGCAGTGGAAGCGCCGGTGCGGTTGTCGGCAAAGCCAAGGAAGCGTGCGTATGAGCAAGACGGCTGCTAGCACCAGAATCGCTCTACCCCTCATTAGTGGCGTCGGCCTGCTCGCCGCGGTTGGGGTCACGACGGTGGGCGCACAGCAAGAAACCACCATGACTCGATTGTTCGTACCAGTTGAAATCGCGGCGGACCTGTCTGACCTCCCGGGGGCAGAACGTGATGCCCTCGCTCATATCGTCGACGCCGCCCGCGTCATGGACGGACTTTTTCTCGAACAAGTCTGGGCCGGCAACCCGTCGATGCTGCTCTCGCTCCTCAACAACCAGAGCGCAACGGGGGTAGCCAGGCTAGACTTCTTCCTCCTCAACAAGGGACCTTGGTCGCGTATCGAGGACAATCGGCGATTCGTGCCGGGCGCGCCTGAGAAACCACCCGGCGCCAATTTCTACCCTGTCGACGCCACCAGGGGCGAGATTGCAGCCTGGTTCGACCAACTGGAAGGGCAAGCCCGCCGAGAAGCCACTGGCTTTTTCACGACGATTCGTCGGGGAGCCGATGGCGGGTTCTCCATCATCCCCTATAGCGTGGAATATCAGGGACCCTTGGCCATCGCCGCCGAACACCTGCGAGCCGCGGCTCGCGCCACTGCCCAGCCAACCCTTCGGCGCTATCTTGAGAGTCGCGCCACGGCGTTCGCTTCGAACGACTATTACGACAGTGATGTCGCCTGGCTGGAACTCGACGCCTCCATCGAACCCACTATCGGCCCCTACGAGGTATACGAGGACGAGTGGTTCAACTACAAGGCCGCATTCGAAGCCTTCGTGACCGTGACAGATGAACAGGACACGGCGAACCTAGCTCGATTCGGTACCCAACTGCAATCGCTGGAGGACACACTCCCAATCGAACCAGCCTTTCGTAATCCAGCCCTCGGGGTACTAGCACCGATCAGAGTCGTGAATGTGGTCTTTACGGCAGGAGATGCCAACAGCGGAGTTCAGACTGCAGCCTTCAACCTGCCCAATGACGAACGAGTCTTACGCGAAAAGGGCTCCAAGCGGGTCATGCTCAAGAACGTGCAGGAAGCGAAGTTCCAACAGGTCCTAAGCCCGATCGCACGCACGGTGCTCACCGCCGCCGACCGACAAGAGGTATCGTTCGATGCGTTCTTCACACACATTCTGATGCACGAACTAATGCACGGACTCGGCCCCAGTACGATCACTGTGGACGGTCGTGAGACCACCGTGCGGCAGGAACTCAGAGAAACCTACAGCGTGATCGAAGAAGCCAAAGCGGACATCTCTGGGCTCTGGGCACTGCACCAACTGGTAGACCGAGGAGAAGTCGAGGCATCACTCGCACGAAGCATGTACTCGACGTTCCTCGCCTCGACGTTCCGATC
>DQEK01000160.1:9070-23913 GCA_003533545.1 Acidobacteriota bacterium
GTTCGCCATCGATCACACCAAAATCCGCGGCGCCGTCACAGGGCTTACGACCGAATTGATGACCATTCAAGCTCGGGGCGACATCCGCGAAGCCGAAAGCCTCCTCAAAACCCGCGGAGTCATCAGACCCGAGGTGCAACGCGTGCTCGATCGATTGAGCGGGGTCCCGATCGACATCGAACCTCGCTACATCACAGCGGAACAGCTGGCCCGAGATACCCGATAGTCATACCTCTCACCGTCCTAGCAGGACCTTGTCACGTCGTGCGTCAGGCGTTCGACATGCCCCCTTGGGAATCCGTTGCCTGTGCAACGGTGCCGGCGCTTGTCCGCTGCAAGAAACCCACAAAACTAAGATGTTCTCGTGCAAAACCTGACTATCTCTCGGGTCTTCGCGAAGAAAGCCCCGTGCGTCGTCTCCCCAAGGTCCTTGGGGTAACCCGAGAGAAATAACTTGCTAGCATCGTCGAGCCGTCGCACGGAACTAACGCGGCGAACTGTGCTGCACGGCAGCTACGGCGGCAGCCGATGTATGCTAGCGGACAATCGGTGCCAGACCCCGCGTTAACGTTCAACGTCCACGGAGCCCACCATGCTGCCTTCGACTATCCCGATCTTTCCAATGCCGAACGTGGTGCTCTTCCCCGCTGTGTTCCTACCCCTACACATCTTCGAGGCGCGGTATCGCCAGATGCTGTCAGACGCACTACGGGGAGACCGCATCATTGGAATCTCGCTGCTCAAGCGCCAAGAATCTAACGATGATGCCCCCGCGGCGGTCTACCCCATCGGATGCGCCGGTTTGATCAGCCATGCAGAGGAACTACCCAACGGACGCTCTAATATTGTGCTGCGCGGGATACAGCGATTTCGAATCGGATGGGAAGAACACGAGCGGACTTATCGACGAGCACACATTGAACCACTGCCGGAGAAGGCATCCGAAGCCATCCGCACAAATGTCCACGAGACGCGAACTCAGCTGGAAACACTGCTAGCCGGTCGACTCGAAACCCTCGATGGTCCGAGCATGGTACCGGGCGGTATGGGCGATGAAGATCTCGTCAATACACTGTCTCAATATCTCGATCTGGAGCCAGTCGAAAAACAGGCACTGCTCGAGCGAGACGACATTGCCAGTCGGTCTCAAGCGTTGATCGATTTGATTCAGATTCGGACCCTCGCAACGTCTTCAAGCGGAGGAGCCGGATTGCAGTAGAGGGTCACACAAGACTGCCCGCCGGTACGCCCACCGAGTCACGATCCGCCGCAAGACGACGCGCGATCTCCTTGATCACCGTCTCGCCGTGAAAGCGACCATTTTCGATAAAAATGAGACCGCTGCGTAATCCGGAGACCACCTGTCCAGCCAGGAAGACATTCGGCACGTTGGTTTCGTACGTCTCCGGGTTGTGCGCTGGGACCATCGTCCCCGGATCGACAACGACACCGAACCGTTCCAGCATCGCTGTGTCTGGGTGATGGCCGGTCAGCAAAAACACCGCGTCGGCCGCTAGCGTTCGACACCCGGATGACTGCCGAACCGTCACCTCAGTCGATCGGATTTCGATTACCTGGGTCTCAAACAGCGCGGCAACCGAACCTTCCTTAATCCGGTTCTCTATATCCGGGCGTACCCAGTACTTGATGCCATCGCCCAGCTCGGCCCGTCGATGGACCAATGTTACGCGTGCTCCAGAGCGATGCAGTTCAAGCGCCGCCTCCGCCGCCGAATTCTTCCCGCCGACGACCACGACGCGCTTCCGGTAGAAGGGGTGGGCCTCTCTGTAGTAATGCGAAACATGCGGTAGGTCCTCACCCGGTACCCCCAGCATATTCGGACACTCGTAGGCCCCGACGGCCACCACGACCGTTCTCGCTAAACGCCGTTCTGGACCCGTTTCCGGATGCCGTGTGTCAACCGCCAGCAGCGAACCACCACCTGGGACTCGCACAGAACTGATCGCTTCGACATCATGCCCAAAATCCACCGTCAAATCGTAAGCGTCGACCGCCCGTCGGTAGTAGCGTAATGCCTCGTCGCGAGTCGGCTTGGCGTAGGGAGTCACGAATGGAAGCCCGCCGATTTCCAACAGTTCCGGCGTCGTGAAGAACACCATATTCGTGGGAAAGTGCAAAATCGAATTGACGATCGCGCCCCGCTCGATCACTTGGCAATCGAGTCCAGCCTGACAAGCCGCGATCGCGCTCGCCAGACCGGCAGGTCCAGCACCCACTACGACCACGTCCCGGGCTTGTTCGACGCCAGTAAGTTCCTGACTCATCTCGCCTGATACTCCACCTGTACGTCACTGATGACTGCAATCGGCCGACCGGGTGTGGCGAAAGTCTCACGACCGTCCAGGCGCTGCACATCCAGTTCGATGCCGACGATGCTGATCTCGGTAACGTCATCCGGGACCGTCACCCGGATCCCCTCAACGGAGACCGGCGCCACTGCCTTGACTCCGCCAGGCCCAGCACCTCCACTGACCCGATCAGACAAATCCTCGCCCGTTCGAAACTCCGCGAGAATCACCGGACGGGAAAGCACTTCTTCTGTCGTCGCCACCGCCGTTTGCACCAAGTACCTAGCGTAACCGCGCCCACGCTCCACCTCTTCTTCAGAATAGGTATGGCGGCCGTGGAGATCGAATGTCACGATCGCCGGGCCCCGATGCGCAGGAACCACCACAATAATGCCGTCGGCTACTTCTGTTCCGATCAAAACGTCACAATAGGTCCGGTCTGTCTCAACTCCAACGCCGAGCACGGACGGACAGCGTACCTCCGCCGGCTCAATACGGCGTGATTGAGCTTCCAGCGTAAGGCCGGCAATCAGCACGACTGCGGTCGCGGTCAGCAACTGGACGTCGGCCGCCAACCTCCGCAGATTAGAGATGGCCGTCATCACTGGCGCGCTCCGGTCCGGTTCTTAACACCCCGTCCCCGTTTCCAAAACCCAGAAGGTTAAGAAATTCAGTACGTGTCCGGGCGTCAGTCCGAAACACACCGCGCATAGCACTCGTGAGCGCTTTTGAATTCTGCTTCTCCACACCACGCATCAACATGCAGAGATGCGAAGCCTCGATCACCACCGCCACCCCCAGCGGATTGAGTTTGGCCGTAATCGTTTCGGCGATCTGATTCGTCAGTCGTTCCTGCACTTGCAACCGTCGACTGAAGACCTCTACGAGCCGAGGCAACTTGCTCAAGCCAATGACCTTGTCTCGTGGAATGTAGGCGACGTGACAACGGCCGAAGAAGGGCAACAAGTGGTGCTCACAGAGACTGTAGAAGTCGATGTCTTTCACGATAACCATCTCGTGATACTCGACGCTGAACAGAGCGTCGTTGATGACCACATCGACGTCCTGTTCGTACCCACCAGTCAAAAAACGAAGCGCCTTGGCGACCCGTTCCGGCGTCTTGATGAGACCTTCTCGATCTGGGTTCTCTCCTAGTTCGCCCAACAGTACGCGCACCGCCGCCTGAATCCGCTCGTTTCCAGCCACGACATCGACCGTGGCAACCTGCTCTTCAGTACTGATAAAAGCCATAGCCGCTCTTGCGTCCCAATCGTCCGGCTAGCACCATCCGCTTCAGTAGCGGGGGAGGCGCGTAGGCAGAATCCCGGAACTCCTCGTACATGATGTTTGCGATGTAATAGGTCGTATCGAGCCCAACGAAATCCAACAATGTAAACGGTCCCATCGGATGCCCACACCCCATCGACATCGCGGTGTCGATGTCTTCCAGCGAACCGCATCCACTCTCATAAGCACGCACCGCGCTGAGCAAATAAGGAATAAGCAAACGATTCACAATGAAACCTGGCTGGTCCGGAGCCGAGACAGGCTTCTTGCCAAGCGCTTGGGCGAACTCAAATACCCGCTCGTACGTGGTGTCGACCGTAGATAGCCCACGGATCACCTCAACGAGCCCCATGACCGGCACCGGACTGAAGAAATGGAGGCCTATGAACTTGTCCGGTCGAGTCGTCGCGGCGGCCAACTCAGTGATACAGACCGACGATGTGTTCGAGCAAAATATCGTCTCAGGCTTAACCACTGGTTCCAATTCTGCAAAAGCTACTTGCTTAGCTTCGACGTTCTCGACGATAGCCTCAATGACCAGGTCACTCTCGGCAAACGGTTCGACCGTCGTCGTGCCAGTAAGTCGTCCCAGCACCTCCTCGCGATCTTCAGCGGTCAACTTGCCTCGCTCGACCCCGCTCTGCAAAAATCGTCCAATTCGATCCAGTCCGGCATCGACAGCAGCCTGATCGACTTCCCGCACGATGGTGCGGTAACCGGCTTGCGCGCAAACCTGAGCGATGCCGGAGCCCATCAGCCCACAACCAAGAACTCCCACGACCTGGACCTGCGTGTCGTCAGCCATCACCCGTTCCTTTCGACGGCGGCTGGCTCGCCAGCCGTACAGCCGAGACGCAGCCTGCACCCGTGTGCCAGCGCTCCTCCCCGCTCGAAGCCTTTGATCATAGCAAAACGGACGCCAGCCTCCAGGCTGGTCGCTGGCTCTGGCCAAGAAGACAACGGAAGGTGGGATGACCAAGGCCCAGACGAGCGGGGCCTAACGCGGACACGCACTCAATCGCGAGGCCGTTGAGTACCTCGAACGGCAAATCAGAACAGCCCGCGCAATCCCGGAGCCCGCACCGCAGAGACAACCAGTCGCATGCGAACCCACATTTAACGCTTTCGAACTACCTCGGCCCTGGCAATCGCCACGCTGGGTCGCTTGCCGAACCAAGCTCGCACCGCTGTTTCAAATGGGTCGTCTTCCCAGAACAGCACATGGTCGTGGGTCACATAGGGGTAGAGCAGGGGGTTGTTGTCGAACAGGGACCCATCCGACTGAGGAAGCTTCGCCTGCCTCCGATTCACGTTGTACAGAATGGCCCCGTTCTTGGCGGTACGATACATCTCCGAGATGTAGAGGTCCCGTGCTGCACGGTCCATCTCCATGAATGAATTGAAGTTAACCGCAACATCGAACTGCTCCGAGACCAACGCTGAAATGTCAGCTGTTCGGACCAGATACACGTGTCCGGGTTCAGGGTTACCGGGCGGTGCATCGGCGTGTACGACCGCGTCCGGCCAGTAGCGACTAATGTTAAGAGAGGCATTCATCAGCATCTCCGGCAGGTCAACGATCACATAGCTCCGCGCAAAGCCGGTGGAGAGCAGAAACGTAGCCAAGTTACCGGCGCCGGCGCCGACCTCCAACACGTGAAGGTTGCGACGACCGAGATGCTCGCCGCACAACTGCTCAAGCACCCTAGCGCGGTAGTAATGCCTAATCGCTGTCATGCTCGATTTGATCCGGAACGGTCGAATGAAGGCCAAATAATCGTCTAGCAACTCCTCCTGCTCGAGCCAGGCAAGCGCTGAGACATGTTCCCACTCATCGAGACTCAAACCCGGCACCTTCGAACCCGAGCGGCGAACCATAGGCTTGATGCCCTTCCACGCCTCCAGCGCCCGTCGTAGTGAGGGGTCTTCGTCGACCTCAAGGCCATCCGCCAGCGGTCGGAATGTGTAGCCGAGCTCTGCCACAACGTCCGCCACTCTTAGTTCCGCGGATCCAGTATTCGACTCTGCTCGTGCGCGCGCATTGGCAATCTGGTGTTTCCAGAACTCACTAATCGTCCCATCGTTTCCCAGCGTGGAGAGGTCGGTGCCTTCGAGGGACGCCAAGAAGGCGTCAGGAACCGCTCCAGCCACCTGCTCGGTGACCTCGGAGTTCCCAAGCGAGTCCGATGTCTTACACCCCGACTCCAGGGGGATCGATCCGGCCACAGGAATGTCGACATCCCGGTCGAACATCCGCTGCGCCGCGCCCACGCCACTCAAGACGGGACGAGAAGCGCGGACCCACGACAGCAGACCCCGCGATGCCGCTCCGCGCCCGGCGTTCTCGATGGCATTAACCGTCAACGTCGTCGCGCGCCCTGCCTCCCCCGGCGCCCAAACAAACGATTCAGCGCCGGCGCGATCGCCGATCGCACTGGTTTCAAGCGCGCTCCCGAGTAGCTTGAGGTGACCTTGGAGCGTGTGAGAAAGTTCGACGAATCCGCCCAGAGAGCGCAACAACCGGTGAAAATGGACCGTGTCCTGCTGGCCACCGGCACATCCTGGGACTAGCAGACTATAGACCGGTGTCCCAACCAGCGCTGCCTCAAGCATCGCCCCGGTGTTAATGCCTACGGCAATTGCAGCGTGGGTCAGGCAGTCGAACAATCGCTGCGGGTCGTCAGACCGATCGAGTGCTACGTGAGGTCCCCAATCGTTCTGGCGAGCCTCGTACTCGTCTCGACGCTGTGGATGTGGTCGGATGACGATGTTGCAACGACGCACCGCCTCGTCAGTAGAGGCACGAACGGCCTGGACCCAGCGATCGACGAACGCCGGTTCTCGGGGCGCCATCAACAGTGACGAACCGAGAAATACGCACAGAGGACGACCAGGCAGAAGTTCAAGCGACTCGCAGTACCGGTTACGATCCGTCGAGACCGAGCGGTCGACAAAATGATCGAAACGCGGAGCCCCCGTGACGACGATACGCTCATCCGGTACCCCATGTAGCGCCCGCGCAACCCCTCGCTGCGACTCGTTCCAGACGAGAAGCCGATCCGGAATGACGTGCAACGCCCCGTCAATCATCAGATCGTCCCAGCTACCGACCGGTGCCACAACGGGGATCCCCACGGACTGGGCAGCCTTAACGAAGTCAACCAGGTTCGATTCCAGGCGGACCAACGGGGCCACGACCAACACCTCAGGCCGCTCTCCTTCCAAGAACACTCCGATCGCTGGATCTACCGGAAGAACAGTCTCCATCTTCTCGAGTAACTGCCAAAGATTGCTGCGTTCGGCGTCGCCAAGTTCGGACAGAAATCTCCCCCACTCGTCTCCACTTAACCTAGCCCCGCACATTGGGCAAGCGGACACGATGTGGGTGGTCCGTCCATCAGAGGCCACGCGAGCCAGGAGGCGCTGCGCCCGTTGTCGTAATTGGCTCGCAGCCGAGTACCGCGGGTCGAGATAAAACGAGAAATCCCGAAGACTACGCAACAAACGCGCCGCCAGTCCCCACTCGTCCCGGCGACGAGGCGGACAGGCCATCGCCTGGATAGCAGAGTCCTCCGAGAGGCGCTCCGGTAGCGTCGGCGGTTGCTTCTTGGTAGCGACGCCTATTCGCACCTCGTGCCCGCGTGCCGCCAACTCCTGCATCACGGACTCGAACGTGCCAATGAAATCGCTGTGAGATAGTACGAAAAGAGTTTTCACGGTGCCCTCTACAGGTGCCGACAGTGCGCGGAACCGCTCACCCGAGCATGCACCAACGTCCGGTTATTGCAGTGTGCCTAAGATAGCCAGGGGAGGCCTGGAAACGAACGTGGATCCGCCGGAACTCCGCATCCATTCTCACGAATTGCCACGAAATCGCTGGCGGAGCTTCGCAGCCGAGACCGCATCAGAAAGCAACTTCGCCTTGGACCAGCGAAAAAACGAAATCGAGTGTTTCAGAAGGAACACGAAACGACAGCGTCATGGCCGTCCCGACCCCACTGAGTTGCAACGACTCGACCATTGTCTGCCACGCAGGCTCGCCGGCAGTGAACGCCTGGGCCAGCGCGACGAATCCCCGGAAGGCGTCGCGAAGATTCTGTCCGACTGTCTCATCGCTCCCTTCAAGCGTCAACGAACCGCCCAGCCCCCCGTTGACGTGCCCGCTGACCACAAACGCAGACACAGCGGGCATCCCTTCTAACACACCCTCTGCGAGTAACCCGAGGTTCCCCAAGTCACCGAACCGACCGAAAGCCCATGCATTACTCTCTACATCGACACGTTCGACCAGCGCCATCATCTGTGCATTCGAAGTGATATCAGCGCCACCGGACCTGCGGTCCGCCGCCAGTTGTACCGTTCCCAAGTCACCGACCGCGACCAACCCGGGCTCCATGAATCCCATGGTCAGTGTCCCGACGTCACCCGTGTCAACGCTCACCAGTCGAGTCCCGTTGTAGGTATCAACCGTAGCTCCCGCGGCACGGGCGACTTCCTCAAGTCGAGTCAGGTCAAACCGTCCCCTGAACAACACGAGGCCGGCGGGACGCCCCTGGTCCGGCCCCGGAGCCAAAAAAGCTAGTACGTGGTCTATGTCCTCCTCAAGATTCAGGCCTAGGTATTGTTCAAGCTGTTGCTGCCCCACACCGTTCGGCGACACCTGCCGGATGCTCGTCCGCACGTCCGACAACATCACCTCGCGGACGTTGGCGTAAGCAAGGACGCTCGCATCTACCGGCACATAGGAGAACTCTCCTGCCCCGTTAACCGGTACCACCAGCGCCGGGCCACGACTCAAAAACGCAAAAAGCCCCGCGCAGAGTCCGACCAAAAGCAGACCGTTCGCACCGAGCACAAAGTAGCGTGTTTGGCGGGTCATATCCTTACTGCCGCCGGGTTTGTCTCACCTGTGAAGCTCTACGGGATTATACGCACGTCACAAACAAAGAGTTCCCACCTTCCTAATCTAGGCCACAACCGTCAAACATCGAGGAACGGCGGAGTCGGCGAAGCCACGACGGAGTCGAGGAGACGATCATTGCTCAATTACGTACTCTCGCCGCTCAACAACCCAAGCTGACAGCGAGAGTCCTCCCACCAAGATCAAGCCGAGACCGATCAGACTTGCGGCCACCGACGGCACCACCTCGCTGACCTGCATCACACCAAGAATTCCCGTCACCGCACGGTCCTGCGGCATCGCGTGGGGTGCCAGGCCCTCCAGGTAATACGACACGGTGAACCGCTTCAGGTACCCCGGCACGACCGCAACAATCGGTTCCCAACCTAAGATGAACACGAGTCCCGTCAACAATGGCCGCCTGAACCACGTGCCGATCAGCATGAACAACGCGCCATACACCGCCAAACCGACAGCCAGCAGCGCAAGGTCCGTCACGAGACTAGGAAACGCGGCACCAATGCTGCCACCTAGCAGCGACACCACTAAGAAGAACACCAACATCACAGACGGCAGGAGCACCAACCCGGTGCTCACAAGATACGCGAAATACTTGCCCGCAAGGACAGCACAGCGTGACAGGGGCCGCGTAAACAAATACGTGATGGTTTTATCTTCAATCTCGTCGGCAATCAGTGAAGTGCCGTAGAAAACCCCGAGTAATGGCACGGAAAACCTCAAGTAGAAACCCCAGACCATCAATCCAAAGATGCCGGGGCCGTCGATCGTCACCCGCTGATTGGCAGAGTCAACGAAGTCGACACCACCGGTCAACGACAACAGGTCCAGCGCTGCAAGTAGCCGCAGGACCAGTGCCACCGCCACAGGCCCACCGACGACGAGCGCCATAAACAACGTGCGCCGCGACCAGAGCATCCGGCCCAGCGACAGCTCGTAGACACGCACAGCCGAACGGAAAAACGAGGGCACAACGGGTACGTTGCTAGTCAGCGGAGTAGACACAGGCGACCCAATTTCGGAGTTCAAACTACTTCACGAGATATTCGAACACGGCCTGTAGGTTGTCGTCGGGCGAGCTAACCTCCTGCACGTCGCCGAGGGCGCCGCTAGCGGCAACTTCGGTCAGCCTGCTGTAAAACGCATCTGGATTTTCGGTCTCGATCACCAAGGCCCCCTCCTCCAAACACAGGCTGCGGAGCCCCACATGATCCAAAAATCCACGCGCAAATGCGCGGGGATCACTGAGGCGGATACGAATCTTGTGAGGGTGTTCGTCGATCAGGCCACGAATCGCGGCAATGTCGCCTTCCGCCAAGATGCGACCATGGTTCATCAACAGAATGGTCGACGTCATCGACTCAATCTCGTGGAGAATATGACTCGACACCAACACGCTCTTGCCGCTGCTTCCCCACCCCTTGATGAGCTTGATCACCTGGCGGCGTGCGACCGGGTCCATCCCAGCCAGCGGCTCGTCAAGCACGAGCAGGTCAGGTCCATGCACGACGGCCTGCGCCAGTTTCACCCGTTGGCGCATCCCCTTGCTGTACGCACCGATTTTTTTGTCGGCAGCATCGAGCAAGTCCACGGAGTCCATGGCCAGGCGGGCTGCTTCCGTCGCCTCTGATTCCGAAAATCCATTGAGTCGGACCAACGCCGTCACCCACTCAAGGCCCGTCATCTGGTCGTAGAACGAATCCTGTTCGGGGCAGAACCCCACCCTAAAGAACAAGCCCGGATTGCCCCAGACGGATTCATCGAACACACGAACGGAACCCTTGCTCGGCTTCAGTTGGCCCGCAATCAGCTTCAAGAGCGTCGACTTGCCTGCCCCGTTCGGGCCTAGCAAACCGGTGACCCCCGGATGGACCTCGGCTGAAATGTCGTTGAGCCCGATGACCTGGCCATACCACTTCGACACACGCTCGACTGCCACCACCGCCGCATTCACGTGACCACCTCCACCCCGCGAACACGCCACTTGAGCACCGCCACAGACACACCGATCAACGTGCCAACCGCCAGCACCGAAACCATCCAAGGCGACTCGTAGCGCGGGGGTAAAAGAAAGATTACGTCGGCGAGCTGGTCCAGGTTTGCCCGAAACGACAACCACACCAGTTCCAGCGCGCCGTTGCTAACGTCACGTAGCACTTCAAACAACACCCCCGAAAACAACACCATCCCCGCGTAGATCATGGCCGTGTACCGAGCGCTGGTTGACAACGAGGACAGCGCCAGCATCGCAAAAGCCGACAACAAGGCTTCAACGAACGCATAAAGCGTGATCGCCGGGACCAAAAAGAGATTTTCACCAATGAACGTCAGACTGCCAGAGAACATCACCTGTAACACCAGCAGCCCAAGGGCCGGGACGAGCGTCACCAGAAGCAAGAAAAACAGCAAGGCCCCGAGCTTACCTGCGACGTACTCCGCTCGAGTCACCGGCTTCGATAGGTAGATTTGCAGAGCATTCGACCGACGGTCGTTGGCGATCATGCCGGAACCGACATACACAGTCACGAACAGCACGAAGACTTCCTGAAGCTCAAAGAACTGACGAAACGTCTGGACAGACGGAGAAAGAATGCCCAGAGCTGGGGTATCGAGACTGGAAAAATTTGAGGACAGGTAAAACATGACCGCCCGCACGAAAAACTGTCCCCACGACGCGAGCAACACGAATAGAAACAGTTTTTTCCTCAGCACTCCCCGTATTTCAGTTTCGGCGATGATCAGCCAGGAGGACCCCGGCTCATTGCGGCTTCCGGTATATCGGCGATAGCTCGGATCGTGAATAGGCACAGGCGCAGCCGCTACTCCCCGATCGCTTCGGCGAACACATCCTCCAGGGTCGGCACACTGGGCCGCAAATGTCGCACCTGGACTTGATGTCGAGTGGCAACGCCGAACAGGTCTCGCGGACCCAGTCCCCCAGGCACGAACACACGCATGGTGCCGTTCTCGGCACCATGACATTCAGCACCGATTGCCTCAAGAGCACGAATAAATGTTTCAAGATCGCCCTTGATTCGAATTTCGAACACCTGTGAACGGCGCTGTTTAAGTTCAGCAATCGCCCCCTCGGTTGCAACCGTGCCCTGGTGCAAGACGATGACCCGTTCGCAAGTCTCTTCCACGTCGGGTAGCAAATGCGAGGACAGGATCAAGTTGACTCCTTTACGAGTGGCCAAGTCGGTCACTAGGTCCAACATCTCTTCCCTCCCCTTAGGGTCCATCCCGTTGGTGGGCTCGTCGAGAAACAAAAGGTCGGGGTCGTGAACCAGCGCCTGAGCGAGCTTAATGCGCTGTTTCATGCCAGTTGAGTAGGTTTCGATATTGCGATAACGCGCCTCCCCAAGACCAACGTAATAGAGAACCTCGTGGGCACGCTGTGTCGCGTCAGCTCGGGGCAAGCCACTCAGCTGCCCACAGTAAGCCACGAATGACACGGCGTTCATTCCGGGAATGTGGCCATCTGATTCAGGCATGTAGCCAAGCCGAGCGCGAATCTTCAACGGGCTGGAGTGCACGTCGAGTCCGAGAACGCGCAGCCGACCAGACGCGGGCTTAACGAAACCCAGCAACCCTTTCAACAGGCTGCTCTTCCCCGCACCATTGGGACCAAGCAAGCCCACCGCACCGGGTAGAAACGTCGCGGTCACGCTACGCAACGCTTCCTGAGCGCCGTAGCGAATGGATACCTGGTCGAGAGTGGCGACCGGCTGCTGGTCGGGTTCGAATTCTGGCATCACTGCGGAGGTAATACGAGCACCGGCACGGACAAGTTCGATGTACTTTGGTGTCTATACAACAACGTCACAGGCTGCCTTTAAGTCCAAGCTCGTCGGCCTGTTCCCGCATAAAACCGATCACGTTCGCAATGTGTTCATCGAGCGACAACCCTAGTTCCTCCGCACCCTGTCGCAAATCGTCCCGAGACACCGCTCGAGCGAACGCCTTGTCCTTCATCCGCTTCTTGACCGATTTAGCCTCGAGATCGAGCACGCTTCTGGAGGGTCGAACCAACGCTGCAGCAGTAACGAATCCCGCCATCTCGTCGCAAGCAAACAGGGTGTGTTCAAGTCGAGTTTCTCTGGTCACTCCGGTGTAGTCGGCATGCGACAGAATCGCCCGCATCACGAATTCAGGGTACCCCTGCACCCGCAAAATCTCGCACCCACGATACGGGTGATCGTCAGCGCTCGGCCAACGCTCATAGTCGAAATCGTGCAACAGCGCCACGAGACCCCAGGCCTCTTCGTCCTCTCCAAACAATCGCGCATACCCACGCACCGCAGTCTCGACCGCCAGCCCGTGTTTCAGCAGTCGGTCGTTCTGAGTGTACTCAGTCAGCAGGTCCCATGCCTGGGCACGATTCGGCGTCATGGCTCAAGCGGGGGCGCGGAGCCCGCAGTCACCACTCCGCTGCCAGTTGTGGGCTGGCTGGAAGTGAGTTGACCTTCACTAGCCGCCACGATCGCAGCAACCGCAACGTCACCCGTAATATTGGCGGCCGTACGAACCATGTCGAGAATTCGGTCTACCCCCAAAATCAACGCGATACCCGCCGCCGGTACGCCGATCGTTTCAAGAATAACGACCAACATAATGACACCCGCGCTTGGTACGGCAGCCGCTCCTATCGAGGCGAGCAGCGCCATCGTGACGATGGTGAGCTGCGCAGTCAAATCAAGTGGAATCCCAAGGGTCTGCGCTATAAACACGGCCGCCACAGCTTGGTAGAGCGCGGTCCCATCCATGTTGACAGTGGCACCGAGCGGCAACACAAACGAGGCAACCTCCTCCGAAACACCAATGTTGTTCTGTGCACTCTTCATCGTGACGGGCAAGGTGGCGGCACTCGACGAAGTCGAGAACCCCACAAGCTGAGCCTGAACAACGCCGGCAAAGAACTGCCTGAGCCGGAGCGGCGTAAAAAGACGGAGCAGAAGTGAATAACTCACAAACACTTGAATTGTGAGTCCGAGTACGACCACCAGACAGTAGAACCCCAAGGCCGTCAGGAGCTGCGGAACATCAGCCGGACTGTCTCCCGTAACTGCCGTGAACGTGTCGGCAATCAAGCCGAACACACCGATTGGGGCGACCAAAATGACGAGCTCAACGATCTTGATAATGACCGCGTTCAAACTCTCGAACAACGCCAGCATCGGAGCCGATTGCTCCGCCGGAATCAATATGAGCGCAATGCCGAAGAGAAAGGCGACAAAAACCACGTTCAACATACGGCGATTGTCTGAGGCAGCAGCGGCGATATTGTCCGGCACCATGTCTACTAGTGGTTGCAGCGGCCCACGGGCCCCGGCTTCCGCCGCCATCTGGCTCTGCTCAGTGATGTCGCCCTGATAGGTCACCTGGAGCTCTGACCGCACGCTGTCAGGCACGACCTCACCTGGTCTCAAGAGGTTGACTAAAGACAACCCGATTACGAGAGCAACCAGCGTGGTGCCTAGGTAGATCGCGATCGTCTTACCACCAATTCTGGACAGTTTGTTCAGATCGGAAAGTGAGGCGATGCCCGTAATGAGGGATGCAAGTACCAGTGGGACAGCTACGAGGAACAGCAACCGGAGAAAAATCGTACCGAATGGCGCAATCCAGTCATCGGTGAACTCCCCCCAGCCGGCGTAGGCGGCCACGACGCCGTACACCAAGCCGAGCGCCAAAGCTACGAGAATGCGCCAGTGAGCCTGTCTGTACCAGGGCATGACTTCTCCAGGTCCCTCAAACTCGGCGACGGTAGCATCGAAATTTCTCGACTGTCAACGCAGGCGCCGGGCGCTGGCGATCACCGTCTGTGCCTCGTCCGTCAGTTCATACGAGCCGAGGTCATCAGGATCGGCCAGTGCCACCGTGTCGGCATCCGACCCTGGCTTCAGCGTACCGCTGACCCGATGACAAAGAAAATCGGCGAGCACATAGTGATACCGGACACGACCGTCTGAGTCGCGCGTAATCCGGTCCAACAAATCGATAAGTGGACCCACACGCGTCTGGAGTCCAATCTCCTCCCGCAACTCCCGCTGCAGCCCCTCGTGCAGGGTCTCGCCAAGTTCGAGCGCCCCTCCCGGTAAGCTCCAACGTCCCGCCAGGGGTGGGTGCCGTCGCCTGACCAGCACCACCTGTTGGTCGATGAACACGACTCCCGCGACACCGACAGTCGGCCGAGCAGGATACCTACGGTCAGACATACGCTAGACACCCATCACCTTGACAATGACGCGCTTTCGCCGCTGGCCGTCGAATTCCGCGTAAAACAGTTGTTCCCACGGACCCAGGTCAAGACGCCCGCCAGTAATCGG
>DQEK01000160.1:24215-29624 GCA_003533545.1 Acidobacteriota bacterium
GCAAGACGCCCGCCAGTAATCGGGACCACGATCTGATGTCCGACGATGGTGCGTTTCAAGTGAGCGTCGGCATTGTCCTCACCGGTCTGGTGGTGCTTGTAGGGCAATCCGGCCGGGGCGAGTTTCTCGAGCCAGCTCTCGATGTCTTGAATAAGTCCACTTTCCCAATCGTTGACATACACCCCCGCCGTAATGTGCATTGCCGACACCAGCACAGTGCCGTCGGACACCCCGCTGGCATTGACGATGCCGGCAACATCATCCGTAATCCTTAGAATTTGCTGCCGGTCCTCAGTGGTGAACCACAGATAATCGGTGTGGACCTTCACTCCGCGCTCCAAAAAATAGACTGCCTCGTCGGCCCGCTACAGCGGCAACGTTGCCTGCGCGTTCAGATCCAGCGACGCCACGCCACCGGCACGAAACCGCCGTAACCCCGCCGCCGCGATCATCGCCGCGTTGTCGGTCGACAAATGAAGGGTCGGGAAGAACACAGGCACTCCACACGCACTGCCTTCGGTCGTGGCCAGAACCCGGAGCCGGCTATTCGCTGACACGCCACCCGCAACCCCAAGACTGCACGCACCGAACCGACGAACCGCCTCAAATGCCCGTTCGAGCAAGGCGTCGATAACAGCACGCTGGAAACTGGCGCAGATGTCGGCCAGTTCACCGTCGGTCGGGGGGGGCTGCCCTCCGATTCGCCGGTGTTGAAGATGCCGGGCCACCGCTGTCTTCAGACCGCTGAAACTGAAGTCCATCCCCCCTGCAGCCCGCCTCGGCAGTCCAGGCAACGTCACCATCGTCGGCGCCTTAGTGCGATCGGCATGGGTTATACGCGCCACCGGAAAACGGATAGCCCGTTCGTTCCCCTCACGAGCAAGTCGGTCGATGATAGGCCCGCCCGGATACGCCAAGCCAAGCAATTTAGCGACCTTGTCGAACGCCTCTCCCGCCGCATCGTCTCGGGTCCGACCCACGAGATGATAGGTGCCTGGCCCCGGTAGATGATAGAGACTAGTGTGGCCACCAGACACCACCAGCACGATACTGGGCAGGGGAAGTTCTGGATGGCAGAGGAAGAGGGACTCAATATGCCCCGCGAGGTGGTGCACGGGAACGAGCGGCCGCTCGAGCGCCACCGCCAGCGCCTTGGCAAAGGCGACCCCGACGAGCAGGGACCCTACCAATCCTGGGCCTTGGGTCACGGCAATCGCGTCGGGGCGTGACCAGTCGACCTCTGCATCCGCCAGAGCCCTCTCCACGACCCCGCAGATGTCTCGTAGATGCTGGCGTGACGCCAGTTCCGGGACAACACCCCCCCATTCTCGATGGATGTCTACTTGGGAGGCGATCACACTCGAACGGATCTCCCAGGACGCCGGCCCCGCACCGCCGTCTACCGCAACGGCCGCTGCGGTTTCGTCACACGAGGTTTCGATGCCGAGGAGTACGGTCTGATTCATTGATAGGAACGACCCCACCGGTGAGCCGCTAGCGTGTCCGGCGCTCGTTCAGACACGTCCGCCGTCCGACGTCGGTCCGACGACCGCGCAGACCTCCTTCAGGCTCTCGCTGAACGGAGCCCGACAAATGCCTCGCTCGGTGATGATGCCGGCAACAAAGGAGGCCGGGGTGACATCGAACGCGGGGTTCCATACGGCCGCGCCGGTAGCGGTGAGCTGCGTCGACCCCAGGTGCGTTATTTCCTTCTCGTCTCGCTCTTCAATAGGAATGCCGGTGCCATCGGATGTCGATAGGTCAATCGTCGAGACCGGCGCCGCCACATAGAACGGCACCTCATGTTCCCGAGCGAGCACCGCGACGGTGTAAGTGCCTATCTTGTTGGCCACGTCCCCATTGGCGGCGATCCGATCTGCGCCAACCACAACCAAATCAACTCGCCCGGCGCGCATTAGCGAACCAGCCATCCCGTCGGCAATGACCGTGGTGTCGATGCCCTCCCGCACGAGCTCCCAAGCGGTCAATCTAGCCCCCTGAAAAAATGGACGCGTCTCGTCTGCGTACACGGAGACGCGCTTGCCCGCCTCGACCGCCGCACGCACCACACCGAGCGCCGAACCGTAGCCACCGGTTGCAAGCGCACCGGCGTTGCAATGAGTCAGCACCCGGGCCTCGGTCGGCACCACAGCGGCACCGTGCAGACCAAGCGCTCGACAGTTCGCTACGTCTTCGTCGTGAATTCGCGCAGACTCCGCACTAATGGTCGCCTTTAACTCGTTCGTTGACTGTCCGGCGCGCAAGGCCTCCGCGAATACCCGCTTCATCCGCTCAATCGCCCAGAATAAATTAACCGCAGTCGGTCGCGTCGCCGCCAGTAAATCGCAGGTGCGATAGAACTCGGTCGCTAGCTGCGTCGTCCCCGTCGCGCCACTCCGTTGCATTTGGAGCGCCAGACCCATGGCGGCCGCCACTCCGATCGCCGGCGCGCCCCGAATGACCATCGTGCGAATCGCCTTGGCGACATCTTTCGCCGTACGGCACCGCACATAGACTTCTCGCGACGGCAGCTTCCTCTGGTCGATCATGAGGACCTCGCCGTCTTCCCAATCGATTGTCGGCAACATCGGGCTCGTCCTCCACAGCCGAGCGTTCACATGATACTCCCCGGCCGTTGGTCACCAGAGAAGGGTCCTATAACAACATCGATGCAATGGACGCGTTAATTAATGTCGCAAGAAAGCCGCCGAGCAGAGCTACGGGACCTAAGCGAGCCAGGTCGCCCCGACGTGTCGGAGCAAGTCCACCAATCCCCCCGAGCAGGACACCAATCGATCCGACATTCGCAAACCCGGTGAGCGCGAACGTCGTAACCATTCGGGTATGTTCACTCACCGTCTCCAAATACATCTCATTCAACTTGACGAAGGCAACGAACTCGTTGGTCGCCAGCTTGGTGCCAAGCATGTCCGCCACGGCCGGTAGATCAGTCGCCGACACACCCAGCAGCGCCGCCACTGGCGCAAAGAGCACTCCGAAAATCGCGGCCAACGACAGGCTCGGGTGGACCAGGCCGAGTGCGTAGTCGAACATTGCGACAAACGCAAGAAATGCGATCAGCATCGTAGCCACATTGATGGCGAGCCGGGTACCGTCCGCTGCACCGGCCGCGAGGGCGTCAAGAACGTTGACGTGTTCTCGTTCAACGACCAGCCGCACGGTTCCGACAGTGGCAGGTGTTTCGGTTTCTGGCAGCAGAATCTTCGACAGATACAGGCCGCACGGGGCCGCCATCACGCTCGTCGTGAGCACGCCGACCGGGTCAGCACCGAGGGTGAGGTAGATCGCCATCACGCTACCCGCGATCGTGGCGAGCCCACCGGTCATCAGTGCCAACAACTCAGACTGTGTCATCCCTGCGATGTAGGGTCGAACGACAATCGGAGCCTCCGTCACACCGAGAAATACATTCGCCGCCGCCGACAGACTCTCGGCACCGCTGGTGCCCAACACGCGCGCCATTACCCGTGCCATCACCCTGACGGCGATCTGCAAGACGCCGAAGTGATACAGCACCGTAAAGACTGCCGACATGAAGATGATGATCGGCAGCGAGGAGAACGCCAGGACCGGCCCACTTGGAAACAGAGCGGCCATCTGGTCTGGATCGGCGAGCGCACCGAAAACGAACTGGGACCCGGCATTGGTGAACTCAAGGAACTGGGTCACAACCGAGGCCAGTCCGTCGAAGAACTCGTAGCCAGGACGGACCCCGCCCACCTCAAACTTCAGAATCAACACAGCAAGGCCGACCTGCAGCATCAACCCACGAAACACCTGGGGAAGGTTCACGGCGCGGATTCGCGACGAACAAGCGCCCGCGACGGCGAGGAACGCGATAACCCCGGCGAACGCTCGGGCGCGCGGGTCCACCTCTCCGCGCAGCAACCACGCCCCACCAGCGAGCACCGCCGCGCAACCTGCCAACCCCAATCGCCATCGCCACTCCGAGGGCGTGTCCGAGTGGTACTCCGGGTCGCTCATGACAATCTCGTGATCATACGCGCATCGTCACCAGCGCACGGAGTTCCGTCCACACGCAACAGTCGAACTAGCCCGGGTATGTGATAGAAGAGCATGCATCTCCGATGCCCGACACCTCAACACCAGAGCCGACGGGTCCGCGGAAACCAGCGCGGCAGGTCAATTTGCTCGACCGACGCGCCACCGCCTCAGACTCTCTGTTCGTCGATTCTTCGAGGCGCCACCGACCAGCCAAGACCGCCACCACCGCTACGGATCTCAAGCCATGACCGACACCACACTTACCCTGATCGTCGCCAGTGGCGCCCTTGCAGTCACGTTGGTCCGACTTTCCGTAACCGCCGCCAGGCTTGACGTAAACAGTCCAGCCCGTTTGGTGGCGGAGCTGCGACTTGCGCAATTCGCCGCACTCGTCCTGGCGTTGTTTGGGGGGATCTACATTGGCATCCCTCTAGTACAGGAGGCGAGCCCCGGAGCTGGAATAGACGTTGCGCTCGCTATCGGATTTCTAGCAATCGCGTCGGCAGCGATCACGCAGGAGCCAGCGAGGGCGCTCACCCTAGTGTCCCTCGGGTTCGCTGGGCACGCCGTCGTCGCACTGGCCCACGGCGCGGACAGACTGCCATCAGACTCCGTTCCTGAGTGGTTTCCAGTCGCCTGCGCAATATACGACGTCACCGTAGCCGCTGTATGCTACTTGCCAATCGTGCGCCGACCTTAGACTGAAACGGCGAGAGGAATAGATCATGACGGACACTAGCAACACGACGCTACTGGCTCTTGCGCGATCTCGCCTGGTGGTGCACCAGACCGGGCAAGCCCGTACCTGCCTGGAAGCGCTGAACGACGGTCAGATCTGGTGGCGGGCCAATGAAGAGTCGAACGCTGTCGGCAACCTGGTGCTTCACATCACCGGCTCAACCCGGTGGTTCATTGGCCACGGCATCGGTAACAGTGGATACGTACGCGACCGTAACTCCGAGTTCACTGAACAGGGGCCGATGCAAAAAGAAGCCTTGTTCGCCTACCTAGACTCCGCGATGTCTGAGGCTGACCGAGTCCTGTCAGACCTTGACCCAAATACACTCGACGAGACCACGGACCGCACGGGCAAACTGGTCACTTACCGTGAGCTCATCTTCAACCAGGTGCTGCACGTCACATCCCACACGGGGCAGATCGTCTTTGCCACCAAGCTTATCCAGGCGGGGCTCATTCACGAAGTGTGGAAGTCCACTCCAATGACGTAATCGGATCTTTAGACCAGGCTCGTACTTGTGACTGCGCCGGCCAACTCCTGCGGTTCCTTTAAGGCGCATGTGCTGCTTGCCGTGCGACAGATACCCCCTGGACGCGTCGCCACCTATGGGGACGTGGCCGCGATGGCCGGAAGTCCGCGCGCCT
>DQEK01000085.1:0-6836 GCA_003533545.1 Acidobacteriota bacterium
AGAACTAGAGGGCCGCTGAGGCCGCCTGGCCGCCGAGCGGGGAACCAAACGCCGCCGAGGGGAACGCGACGCACTTGCGCAACCCGAACTGGCTGCTATGCGAAAGACTGCCAGAGAGAAGCTTGAGGTTCAGAACGACCTGCCCAAGACCACGGCAGCTCCGCCGGTGTGGGGGGGCGGCCGCATGTTGATTCCGCACCCGACGGAGGTGGATGCCCTGATACGAAAAGTGAAGAAGGGCAAACTCATTACGCTGGATGAAATTCGCACGGCATTGGCCAGCAAGCACCGCGTCGATGTTTGTTGTCCTATGACAGCGGGGATCTTTGTCAACGTCGTTGCAGCCGCGGCTGAAGAGGATAGGGCCGACGGGAGAAGGCGAATCGCGCCGTATTGGCGATGCCTCAAAAGGAATGGTGAACTCAATCCCAAGTTCCCGAATGGCTACGAAGGACATCGGTCACAACTGGAGGCGGAAGGCCATGTCGTTGTGACGCGGGGAAAGCGATTATTCGTCTCGGCTTACAAAGCCAAACTCGCCGAATTACCAGTGAGCCACTGATTGGAGAAGGGCGGAGACTTTCGACCAAACTACGTCCTACCCGGTGGTCGCCGCGTCGCCCGCCCGGATAACTCCACCATCGACGATTTCCGCGCGAAGCCCGCCTCGGTGGATTAACCCACGGCGCACACCGGACCGTGTGAGCGCCTCGAGATGGTTGCACGGCTCGCACAACCGCGTGCCCTGGAGCGTCACGTCGCCCACCCTGAACTCTCGTCCCACCAGATGATTAAGTGGCAGCCCCAGTGTGACGAGGTTTCGCCGGGTCTCAGCCGGGTCCATTTCTACGTCGTACTCTCGCGCGAGTGACTCGATCGCTTCTGCTTCGATGAGGGTGACCTCCCGGCCGGTGCCGGCTTGGGCGGAAAACGTTCCGACGCCGTCGGCGTAACGGTCCCCCTCGAGCCCCTTGCCCGCCACAGCCCGAACGGTGCCGACCTCGACCATAGGTTCCCCACCCCGCGGCGTGATGTAAATGGAGACGACTTTACCCTTGTGTGACACCGGCCCTCCTTCTTGGTCTTGAGATACTCTTACCGCCCCCTGAAGCGGTCAGCGCGAAAACGGTTCGAGTGCTGGCGTTCCGTCCGCTGCTAACGGGGTCCGCGCCGTGTTCAACACCATGGCGATCAGCGTGTAATAGCCGCTGAGCCCGACCATTTCGACGATCCCCTGCTCGCCGAACTCGTCTAACGCTCTGGCGTAGGCGGCATCGCTCACCCTGCCGTCTCGGTGCAGTGCGGTGCAGAAATCGTAGAGGGCTGCCTCGTCATCGGCCATCCCTTCTGGTCGTCGTCCGTCGGCAACTGCCGACGCGATATCGGGACTCAGACCGCCCTCCATCGCCAGGCGATGGTGCGCGGCCCACTCGTAATTTTGTGTCCACTCGCGTGCGGTAAGCAGGATGACGAACTCGGACAAGCGAGGCGGCAACGAGCTGTTGAACCGAAGGTAATCGCTCACGCCCCGCAACCGGTTGAGCAGTTCCGGGCTGCGAAGGATCACAGACCAAGGGCCTCGTGGCTCGCCACGCGCGGACCTGAACTCCTCCACGGCCTCTTTTTGTGCCTCTGTCATCTCCTCGTCCGGAATGGGCGGCATCCGATTCTGAGCCTGTGCACTCAACGAGAAGAGTGAAATGAACATGACGATTTGGGCAACGTGCCGGATTTGACCCATGCGTGCGTAATGCTTGCAATGCCTCATCGGAATGGTCCCTCCAATCACGGTTGTGTGCTCGTCGGCGGGCGCGGTGGAGACCCGTTCCCTCCAACAACTCCGAGTGGTGCTACCGCGGCGGAGCTGGCACTAGTTTTCGGACCCAGCCGTCCCCTTTGGTCAACAGGTAGAGCTCGCGGGCCGAGTCGGTCCCCAGGCGTAGGTCGACCCGGTTACCGGGACCATAGGTGTTCGGGAAGCCGGCCACGTCGATCAGATCCTGCTCGCGGCCGCCGATCACTAATCTGACCTCCGTGATCTCGACCGGTTGTTCCGTGTCAAGCGGGTCCGCGTCAATGGCGAGTAATCGCCCTCGTGGGAAGTCGGCAAATACGTATTTGCCCCGCAACTCCGGAATCGCTAGTCCTCGATAGACGAACCCTCCGCCGACGGCGTTGCCCTCGTCGTGGTCGTATTGCGCTACCGGATAGACGAACTCGCGGTCGTCCTCGGCTGGTCGAGGATAGACCGGTCCGGGCCCCCGTCCCGCGGCGTAGCCGGTCGCGAACGTTCCCTCGCGAAGCCGCCAGCCGTAGTTGGCACCAGGTAAGCCGAGATTGACTTCCTCGACCTGGTTCTGGCCGATGTCGCCGATGAACATCCGGCTATCCGTGTCCCACGAAAAGTGCTGGGGATGACGGAGGCCATATGCCCAGATTTCTGGCGCCACGCCGTCATTGCCGACGAACGGATTGTCCGCCGGAATCCCGTAGCCCTTGGTGCTGTCTCCGTCGAGTGGGTCGATGCGGATGATCGCGGCTTGTGGGACGGCGAGTGATTGGCCGTGGTCACGCGGATCGTGTGCTGCGCCGCCGTCGCCGAGGCACGCGTAGAGTATGCCGTAGTCTGGCGATCCGATTTCAGCATGCGGGTTGAACGCGATCGTGCCAATGTTGTGGTTTGGGGCGAACTGGCCAATCCGGAAGACTTCGCGCGAGGTACCGCTGAAGACGTCGGCGCTCGGGTCAGTCACCGTCCACTCGCGAATCACGCTTTCGTGACTTACCGCATCGCCCTCCAGATAGTCGGCGATACCGGTGTCCGAGCCGGCGCTGTACGCCGTGTAGAACTTGCCGAACCCTGGTGTCCCTGCGTGGCCAAATTGTGGGTGGAAGGCAACGCTGACGAGACCGGTCTCGTTTGGGAACATGGAGTCGTCGAAACCGACGTTCTCGTCGCGAAGGTCCAGAAAGACAGCTGGAGTCCTCCCGCGCTCGTCGGTCAGGTACAGCGGCCCGCGCAGGTCGTTGAGCGCGAGCCTAGAGGAGCCGTCTCCCACAGGTACCAGGTACTGGATGCGGGCGTATGCGGGATTGGTCTGGCCTCCCTCGCTCGAGTCCGACGTCTGTGGGACCCTTACGAACTCCTCCGTGCCGACGACCAGGTCGCCCTTCTGAATGGTTTCCGGGAGCGGGTCCCCGAGTTGTTGCGGCTGTGAGCTGGCCGCGCAGATCAAGGGAAAAACAGCCAGCGACACGATGAGGCTGAGAGGTCCTGTCAGACGCATGCTGGAAGTATGGATCATGGCAGCGGCACCATGTCGGTTAGCAACAACTTCTGCGCCCGGCGTCCTTCCTGTGCCTCCGCGGTGTAGAGATTCCCGCGGCTGTCGGTCGCGATGTGGTGAACGCCTCCGAACTGACCCGGCTCCGGTCCTTGGCGCCCGAAGGAACTGAGTACGCTGAGTGTCTGCCGGTCGAGTATGTGGATGTGGTTGTTGCCCAAGTCGGCCACGTAGAGGAACTGTTGCTCTGGGTCTGGCGAGAACGCGAGTCCGGCGACCGAGTTCGCGTTGGCGTCGCGGTTGACGAATGCCTGCGTCTGGTAGGTGCCATCGATCGAGAAGACCTGAATGCGGTTGAGGTCCCGATCGGCCACATACACCAACCCGTCGTTGGAGACTTCGATTCCGTGCACTGTGCCGAACTGGAGAGGTCCGAGAACGTCATCAGAAGGTGGCTGTTCGTCTGATGCCTCGAGCGGTTCGTTCTCGAATGCACCCCACATGCGTTTGTATTCTCCGGAGTCGGCATCGAACACGATCACTCGGCGATTGCCGTAGCCATCCGCCAGGAAGACTTCATTCGTAGCTCGATAGATGGCCGCCTCGGCGGGTCGCCTGAGGTTGTCGGTGTCGGTGTTTCCTCCGCTCGTGCCGCGACCTCCGATTTGCATGACGAATTCACCGGCGCGTGTGAATTTCAGCACCATGTCATCAGAGTTGGGGTCGCCGCCGTTACCGCCGAGCCAAACGTGGCCTTGGTCGTCGACCTCGATGCCATGCTCGTTCGATGGCCAGTCGTAGCCGTCACCGGGACCACCCCACGCCTGGACGAAATCGCCTTCGGCGTCGAACTCGAGCACCGCCGGGGCGGAGTTCGCTTGCTCGGCTTCATCGACCGAGCGTGGCCGATGATAGATCCAGACATGATCGCGAGAATCGACGTCGACTGACGCCACGGAACCCAACACCCAGTCGTTCGGCAGCATCGGCCAGGACGGATCGACTTCGAACCGCGGCATGAGACGCTCCGCCATCGGCATTGGATCCGGTTCTGGTTCGGGCGCTGGTTGACAACCGATCACAGCGACCAGCAGCAACATCAATACGGAACCGGACAGTTGCTTTTGATTCATGCTCTTAAAGATACACGTTCATTGCACGGCCCGCACCGATCCCCGCTCTCGACTCTTGTCTCCGTTCTCCTGTGAGGCCGCGCACCCGCGTGAGCCGTAACCCCCGTTTTGAACCCGCTGCCAGCCGGCAGTAGGATGGTCCCTGACACATCGCGGTTCGTCGGAGCAAATAACGAAGAAAGGACATAAGCATGGCCGTTTACCAGATTCACTTCAAAGCCAACCCTGTTTTGTGGCCGACGGATCCGAAAGAAAGGCTTGCGGTCTCTGAGGGGGCGTTTCAGGGAGGAGAGGATTTACTCGCAGCGGGGGCGATGCAAGAAGTTGCTTGGGTAAGCTCGTCTGAAGGGTATGCGCGAGTTGAAGCGGATACTGCGGCTGGAGCATTAGCGATCTGCGCGATGTTTTTTCCGATGTTCACGCAAGAGGTTCAAGAGCTTGTACCTTGGGACGTCGCCAAGGACGCAATTCTTGGCGCGGTTCGGCAGGCGGCCGAACAGTAACAAGCCTTATAGAACGCGAAGGGCGACTGGGTTTCCACCAACTGGGTCGCCTCTTGTGTTGAGACAACTGCCAACCAGCGGTACGATAGGTCGCTACACTTGTGCGATGGGACGTCGCACCTACGCAGGCGTCACTGACTCGAATGTCGTAGGCGGCGGACAGTCGAATGATGAATGGCCTAGTGGCATGACAAGAGTCTTCGTCGTTGGAATCCTGGCCTTGGCGGTGTGGGTGGTCTGGCCGGGTGAAAACGGACAGCTTGTCTGGGCACAGGAAGATGAGCAGACGCTATTTGTACGCCTCCTCGATTCTGCGACTGAAGCACCGGTGACCGATTTGATGGCGGAGGACTTCGCGGTCTGGCAGGCCGGAGTTGAGTGCGAATTGGTCAGCGCCGAACTGGTGTCACCGCGGTTGCAACTCGCTCTCGTGTTTGACGAGTCGCAGTGGATGCGCCAGTACGTTAACCACGTGCGGAACGGCGTGTCCCAGTTGCTAGATGCGTTGCCGGAGGGGAGTGAGGTGTCGTTGATTGCCACAGACCCTCCAGCGAGCCGGATCACTGTGGACTTCACCACTGACATGGCGCTGGTGCGAGAAAGGCTCGACGAATATTTTCCGTGGAATGGCAGTCTTAACCGCATGCTCGACACGCTCCACCGGACCGCCGACAACCTCCTAAGAGAGGACGGCGAGGAAGGCGTCCCGGAGGGAGGGCCGTTGTGGCCGGTCATCGCCGTCATTGGAAGCAACGGGAATGAGATGAGTGATCAGGTGACCCCGAGGCGGTTCTACTCCCTGGGACCGAAGCTGGAAGCGGTGCTGGCGACGGTGCACTGGGTGATGCTTGAGATCCCGTTTGGGTCTCGAATGCAGCCCGAGTGGGCAGAAATTTTTACGCGCGCGAGTGGTGGCTGGCACGATCGCGTGACAGCCCCTAGCCAAATTGCGCCGCAAAAGATGGCCGAAATGGGCGCGGCCATCGCCCAGCAACACGCCTTGAGGGCGACTCAGTATCGGGTCGTGTTCAAGCCACCAGACCGTGATTCGACCGAAGACCTCTCTGTCGCTGTGGCTAGGCCTGAGACACTGATATTCATGTCCCAGGATGGTCGCTTGCAGTAGTTTCTTTCTGAGCCTCAGCGTGGGGCTTGCGCCACGGACCGGTCTGGCAGGAAGTCGAAAGGGTAGACAAGTAGAACGCAAGTCTGACTAGGGAACTGGGTGGTGAGCTTGAACTCAGTTGATCCGCCTCGGGCCGCTGAATATTCGACCAACCGCGAGTGTCAGCAGACAGGATGAACTGCCGTCGCGAAGAATTAGAGCTTTCCGTTAACTGTCATTCCTCGGAGCAATTGACATGGCGTTAGTCAAAAGAATCGTAACCGTTGTCATATGTTTGCTTCTGATACCCGTCACGGCGGTCGCCACGGCGGCCGTGAAGCAACGTTTCGCGGATGGTCCCAACCGGGTATTTTCCGGCGGTCCGCTGGAGTCTGGTGCATTGCACGCCGGTCCGGAGCCAGATTGGAGTTTTGTCAGCGACGTCTCGACCATCGAAATGCAACTGTTGGAACCTCCCAGGTCTCGGCGCATCTGGACCGCGGAATTTGATGGGAAACTCTATGTCTGGTCTGGTTACATGGGCAGCGCAGTCGGGCGACTTTGGAAACGCTGGCCGGTTCAGGCTGAACGAGATGGTCGGGCCGTGATTCGTATCGACGACAAACGCTACGAACGCCAACTCGTGCGGATCACGGCGGGTGAAATACTGGACGGCATCAGCACCGCCATCCGAAGCAAATACCCTTCTCAAACGACCAGGACGGCGGTGGAAGCTGGTGATGTCTGGGTGTTCGAAGCGGCACCGCGACACTAGTGGAGGCAGGAGCGGTGCTATGAAATACTTTTACCG
>DQEK01000085.1:7214-9611 GCA_003533545.1 Acidobacteriota bacterium
GGTGTGGATGATTTTGTTGAACAGGTGTTTCAGCGATATGTGGGGCGCGCTGCACGCTGAGAGAGATATTCGTGAGCCGACGCGGGTCTGGTCACCGGTGGCATCGTGTCCAGGGACCATAGTCGTCTGGATAGCGGAGGCGAAAACACAATGACACGGGCTAGGTTATTGATTCCTTTGTTCGTTTTGGTGATTCCGTTGGCGGCTAGTGCCCAATCGCTGCCCATCGAGTCTTCGATTGCCAAGACTCCGTTCGGCGATCCGGACCTGCAAGGGATCTGGGATTACCGTACGATGACCCCACTCGAACGTCCACGTGACCTCGCTGGCAAGAACGTGTTTACCCCAGAGGAGGCCGCCGCCTACGAGCGGGCGGAGCTTGATGAACGGGCCGACTACGATGCACGGCCGACCGTTCACGCCAAGTTTTGGCTCGACTATGGGACGAAGCTCACCACCGACCGTCGTACCTCGCTAGTCGTTTCCCCGACGGACGGGCGCCTGCCCGGTCGAACCGCCGTTGCCCAGGCGCGAGCACGGGTTCGGGCAGAGAAGAGAGGACGCACTCACAGCATCCAGGACCGGAGCATTACCGAACGCTGTGTCCTCGGTTTTAACGCCGGCCCACCGATGAATCCAGGAGCCTACAACAACAACGTCATGCTTTTGCAGATCCCGGGGATGGTTGTGCTCCACAACGAGATGGTGCACGAGGTGCGGTTCGTTCCGTTGGACGGTCGTGACCATCTGCCAAATGGGGTCCGACAGTTGCGGGGCGACTCTCGTGGCCACTGGGACGGGCAGACGTTGGTGGTCGAGACCACCAACTACACCGATCGCACGAATTACATGGGCTCGGGCGACAAAATGAGGCTGATCGAGCGTTTCACCAGGGTCGATGACGCCACACTGCTGTATGAGTACACCGTCGACGACTCGGAATCGTTTGAGCAACCATGGACGGTGGCTCTCCCGATGACCAGCACTGATGGCCCAATGTTTGAGTTTGCCTGTCATGAGGGAAATTACGGACTCACCAATATCCTCTCGGCGGCCCGCGCCGAGGAGCGACAGGGACCATCGAACACATCCCGGTAGTGGCTTGAGAGCGTACCGTCCGCGCAAAAATGAGATTACCGTTCGTGAGGAGCGACCGGGTGACGCGCAGGCGATCCGACGGGTCGTGGAATGTGCCTTCGGTCGGCCCGGTGAGGCTGACCTCGTGGAACGACTACGGCTGGCTGGTGTGGCTTCGATTTCGCTGGTAGCGGTCGAGGACGGTGACGAAGCGAATACCGAGTCTGATGGAGTCGTCGGCCACATCTTGTTCTCGCCAGTTACCATCGAAGGAGAGACGTCGTCGGTTCCCGCACTGGGTCTGGCGCCGCTGGCGGTTGTACCGGAGCGCCAGCGGGGTGGAGTTGGGAGCGCGTTGGTCGAGAGCGGACTGGCACAGTGCCGCAAGGGGGGCGTCGAAGTTGTGGTGGTGTTGGGACACTCTGGGTATTACCCAAGATTCGGCTTTCGTCCGGCCCACCTAAGCAATCTGACGTGCGAATACGACTCACCGGCCGAGGCTTTCATGGCGATCGAGTTGCAACCGCGCGTGCGAGCCGCCGACGCGAGGCTGGTCCGCTACCACCGAGCGTTCGCCGAACTCTGAGCCTCACGTCCAGGGAATCGTTGTGGTTGGAGCTTGTTCTTTTGGATTCCTTGCTGGTCTACTGATGATGGTTTCGTGGCCGCGTGAGTTGTGCCCCGGAATCGCGAATTGAGTCGACCGCACGCGATGGCAACACCAAACCCATTCCGAGGACTGGTTCCTTTTCTCATGCTTGGTTGGTTGCTATGTGCCGCCGGCACTGGTGCCAATGAAGCAACACCTCCCACCGTGGCAGCGGATGCCGCGGTGCAAGCGTTGACTACAGAAGGGTTTCCGCTAGCGCGGGCTTCACGGGTCACTGACGCACCTGTCGTTGATGGCGACGTCCTGAATGATCCAGCGTGGTCTGGGGCGCAGACCGTTACCGGGTTTATTCAGAACACACCGGACGCGGGACAGCCGTCGTCCGAGCGAACTCAGGTCTTCCTCGTGTACACCAACGATTCGTTGTATGTCGGCGTGGTCTGCTACGTTGCGGACCCGGCCACCATCATCGTCTCAGATAGTCGTCGAGATTCTCAGCTCAGGGACACTGACAGCTTTCAGATCATTCTCGACACTTTTTTGGATAGGCAGAACGGCTTCGTTTTCGGGACAAACCCCGCGGGGATCGAGTACGACGGTCAGGTCACGAATGAGGGAGGTGGAGGACGTTACGGAGGGGGAGGGTTCGTCCGACGTTCTGGGAGCCAGCAACAGCGGGGGGCCGGCGGTGGGTTCAATCTGAACTGGGA
>DQEK01000085.1:10001-11340 GCA_003533545.1 Acidobacteriota bacterium
ATCCCCTTTCGAACACTTCGCTACCCTGCAGGTGATGTTCAGCACTGGGGGGTCAATTTTCAGCGCAATATTAGGCATCGGAATGAACAAGCCTATTGGGCGCCGTTACCGCGACAATTCGACCTGAATCGGCTTTCGCTGGCTGGTGAACTTCGCGGGATTGAGGTGCCCCGGTCGCGCAACCTCAAAGTCACCCCTTACGTGCTGGGGCAGACGATCAGCCGCGACGCAGGACTAGTGACTACCCTCGGGGACCTTGGTGGTGACCTCAAATACAGTGTGACGCCAAGTCTGACGGTAGACCTGACGTACAACACCGACTTTGCCCAAGTTGAAGTCGACGATCAGCAGGTCAACCTCGACCGGTTCAACTTGTTTTTCCCAGAGAAGCGACCATTTTTCTTGGAGAACGCCGGACTGTTTGCCGTCGGTCAACCAGGCCAAATTGAATTGTTTTTTAGTAGACGCATCGGTATCAGTGCAAGCGGCACACAGGTCCCGATCGTCGGAGGCGGGAGGCTCTCCGGAAAGATTGGAACCAATACGAACATCGGATTTTTGAATATGAAGACGGCCGAGACGGGCGGAGATGGAGCGTCCGCAGCCAATTTCGTGGTGACGCGCGTGCGTCAGGATTTCGCGAGCCGCTCCAATCTCGGGGCCATGTTCGTGAGCCGGTCGGCGACTGGCACGGAGAACGGTTCCAGTGCGTTCAACCGAAGTTATGCCGTGGACGGGCAATTAGGGATCGGACAAACTGGGACGATTTCTGGGTTCGCCGCGGATACCGAGTCACCCGGGTCCCAGACGGGGACGCACGCCTACAGCGTCATCGCAAACTACGCCTCCGAGCGCTATCGGTTCAGTGTTGGCGGTTCGGAGGTCGGTTCCAATTTCAACCCGGAGGTTGGGTTTTATGCGCGCCGTGGATACCGGCGCGTGGATAGCCAAGTGAGGGCAACATTCAGACCGGCGAACTCCAGAGGCATCCATGAAGTGGAACCTCACGTGAGTCACTACACGATCTTTGACGTTGATACCGGTTTACAGGAGACGCAGTACACACACTTTGATAACCACGTGGAATGGCGGAATGGTTATCGAGTGAGCACGGGCGTGAACTTGACGACAGAGGGGGTATTCGAGCCGTTTGAAATCTATCCCGAAATCGACGTTCCGCTGGGCACGTACAACCATACGGAGGGCATCTTTCGGTTCAACACCAATCGAGGTGCTGCTTACGGCTTTGAAGTGTCTTCGATCGTGGGCGGATTTTTTGGGGGCCGGAGGTTTCAAGTGAGACCGCAGGTGAACATGCGCATCGGGGATACGTTCAATG
>DQEK01000201.1:0-199 GCA_003533545.1 Acidobacteriota bacterium
GTTCCACCGCCCAACCTCTCTCCCCATATCGATTTGTTCCAATAACGTTCCAACGTTCGTGGAACACGCGGCGTTTGGCTGGATTTGGTGCGTACCAGCGCCTACAGATCCTCCACCACGACCGCCGTTCCATAAGCCATCATTTCGGCAGCGCCTCCCATGATGACGGACGTTTGGAACTGCACGCTGACCACCGCAT
>DQEK01000201.1:559-2279 GCA_003533545.1 Acidobacteriota bacterium
TCATGCGATCTAGAGCCTGCTCGCGGCTTTCCGCCAGGAGCTTGGCGTACTCAGTGACCTCACCACCCACGACATTGCGCAAACCAGCCATGATGTCCTTGCCAATGTGGCGCGCTCGGATGGTGTTTCCGGCCACAAGGCCGAGTGTGCGAACGATTCGCTTGCCTGGAATCTCCAGACTAGTGACCACGAGGATTGTCGCTTCAGCCATGATTAATCTTCTACGTCTTTGTATTTATCGGTCTTGACTGCTTTCAAACGCTGCGTCAACGCCGTGCCAAACAGGAGCGTCAGCCCGATCACAAGAGCCGGCAGCCCAACCTTCACGAACCACGGCACCTCGGGATCCCCGAACATCTCAGAAATGAACCAAAAACCGCCTACTCCGTACATGAGGACAAGGCTCGAGATCACCAATATCTGACCATTGACCCCCACGTAGTCTCCGGATTCTTTGCTCACGCCCACTATTGCCTTTCCCGCTGCTCCTACAACTCGTGACG
This sequence comes from Acidobacteriota bacterium, assembly GCA_003533545.1. Taxonomy (GTDB): domain Bacteria; phylum Acidobacteriota; class Vicinamibacteria; order Vicinamibacterales; family UBA8438; genus DQEK01. Next base: position 1,063 of record DQEK01000201.1, read on the forward strand.
AGAACGATGAACGGTGCCATCACAGCGGTCCGTCAACCCATCGTCCAGGGACCGCACTGGTTCGCGAAGCGAGTCTTCACACGCCAGACAACAACGGCAGCTGACCAGTACTGTCACCAAACTGCTCCACGCCCACGCCAAACTTGCTTAGGAGACTCAACGACAAGTTCGCCAAGGGGGTGCCTTTGGGATAGACGAGATGACGATTCCCCTCAAGCCCGTTTTCCGGCCCTCCGATGACGACGACTGGCACACTGTAGTTGTTGTGCGTGTTGCCGTCACTCATACCGCTACCGTAGAGCACGACGGTGCCATCGAGCAGCGTGCCGTCACCATCAGGTACCGACTGCAACTTATCGAGGTAGTAGGCGACAGCGTCGACGTGATAGGTATTCAACTTTGAGAAGTCCTGCATTTTTTCTGGGTTGTTACCGTGGTGCGACATTGAATGATGCGCTTCGGGCAGGCCGATCTCGTTGTAGGACCGGTTGATGTTCTCGCGCGCCATCATGAACGAGGTGACCCGTGTCACATCAGCCTGAAACGCTAGCACCTGCAAGTCGAACATCAGCTCTGCGTACTCCCGGAACGTCTCCGGTACACCGACAGGACGCTCGGGAACGGCGAAATCACCGTTGGTTAACTCCGCCCCGGCAATGCGTTGCTCCACGTCTCGAATCGCATCGAGATACTCCCCAAGCTTAGTTCGATCGTGTCCACCAAGCCTGCTCGACAAAGCCGAGATCTCCTCCGCGAGGCCATCGAGAATGCTCCGGTCTTCCTCCACGCGAATGGCACGTGCCTCGGCGGTGTCTCCACTGCCGAACAATCGCTCGAATACAAAACGCGGATTGGTTTCGGCCGGCAGGGGCTGCGTTGGCGACTTCCACGACATCGAATTCATGTAGGCGCAGGCATACCCATGGTCGCACGCACCCACGACATCATTGCGGTCGACCGAAACTTCCAGTGACGGGAGCTTCGAGTCACGGCAGATGAGCTCGGCAATCATCTGGTCGACCGTGGTGCCAGCCTGGACGTCCGCCCCTTCGGTCTGCTTGGGGTGGACCGAGCTCATGAAAGCCGGCGCAGCTCGGGGATGCTGTCCCCCTGTGTCGCCTTGATCAGTGGCCGGGTAGTTGTCCAGACCCGTCAGGACAAGCGCACGATTCCGAAATGGCTCGAGTGGTTGCAGAATCGGCGAGAGTTCGAAACCG
>DQEK01000201.1:2693-24762 GCA_003533545.1 Acidobacteriota bacterium
GGCCGACATGGCGGGCACCATGGCATCGAGAAACGGCAACGCGAGCGTCGCGCCCACCCCACGCAGGAACGTCCGTCTGGGTAGTGCCATCTTCGTGATTACCATTGCCTCACTCCCACAGTTGCGCAACTAATTTGCCGAGGCCGCTTGGGCCATTCGCATCTGAAACGGCGTGCTCGAAACAATGCTCTGAACGAGAGCCTCGAAGCGATGGTCATTGGACGCCGCCTCGCGCTTGATCTGCCGCACCACCGGTGCATCCGTGGGCTCAAGCCCTCTACCGAGTGCATAGGTTAGCAGTCGTTCAGCCACAGTCGTGAGGAACTCCTCCGAGTGATTCAATAACAGCCGCCGCAATTCTGACGGACCATCGAATGCGGTCCCATCCGGAAATTCGGCGGAGGCATCAATGGGCAGGCCAGATGCATAAATGTCTCGCCATTCGCCAATTGCGTCGAAGTTCTCAAGCGCAAATCCGAGTTGATCCATCTGGGCGTGACATGCTGCGCAGACCGGATTGGCTCGATGCGCCGCCATTTGCTCGCGCATCGGCAGGATTTTCCGCGGGTCTCGCTCTTCCACGAGATCTGGTACGTTCGGGGGCGGGGGCGGGGGGGGACTCCCGAGGATGTTCTCGAGAATCCACTTGCCACGGATGACCGGTGAGGTCCGGTTGGCTCGCGAGGTACCGGTCAAAATCGACCCCTGTCCCAGCAACCCGCGCCGCACGCTATCGACTGGCAACGAGACGCGCCGGAAGCGTTCACCGTACACACCCGGAATACCGTAATGCCGCGCCAATCGCTCGTTGAGAAACGTATAGTCGGCATCAAGGAGATCGAGCACGCTACGGTTCTCGCGGACGATGCTCTGAAAGAACAACTCTGTCTCCTGTTCGAACGCCTGTCGCAGGTTGTCATCGAAGTGGAACAACAGCTCAGGACTCGGCTGGAATCCAGCCACGTTGCGGGTATGTAACCACTGCCCGGCGAAGTTATCGACGAGCGCTTGCGCACGTGGATCGCTCAGCATGCGACGTACTTGACCTCGCAACACCTCGGGGCTATGGAGCGTGCCATCCACCGCCGCTTCGAGCAACTCGTCGTCTGGAATCGTGCTCCAGAGAAAGAACGACAATCGTGATGCCAATTCAAGGTCCGAGATGCGATAGGGCACGTCAGGAACGACCGATTCCGGCTGGTCCTCGAAGCGGAATAGAAAGTTCGGACTGACTAAGATGCCCCGCAATGCTAGCTCGATACCGGCCTCGAAGCCGCCCCGACCCGCGCCGTCACGATATAACCGCAGCGGCACTTCAAGATCTCTCTCGGTCACCGGACGGCGGTAAGCGCGCCGAGCCACCGTAGAAATGATTTCGCGCGCGCAGCCGCTCTCCTCGGCCGGGATGGCAGGGGAGCAAACGAACAACCTGCGACGGCTGGGCGAGTCGCCGACCGCCGCGGTCGCTGGAAGGGGACCAGTAACTGTCACGCTGGACACCACCGGTGGACCACTGGCGGCCCGATAAGGCTCGCGACGTAAAGTAGGGTCGAACAGGTCCTCGACGTAAGCCGACGTCTTCGCAGCAAAGTAAACCTGGACCAGATGCGGTCCGGCGGTCACCGACACGCGGAATCGCATGCTCTCCAAAATGCGCCTGTTGCGTTCGTCGCCGCGCATTCCCTCGGGCCGTTGCACGGTGCCGGACCAGACCAGCGTATCGTCAAGACTGACATCGAGCTGATGGGGCTCGTCGGTAACCCCCTCGAACCCGCCGGCCACCCCACTCTCTTTCGGCCGCATCTCGAACAAATACTCGCCATCGGCTGGGAAGTAATAGAGAAACGCGGTGCCACCACGAGTACCGAAAGGCAGGTCGTCACTAACGCGGATGCTCTGGTCTCGATCAGTCGGCACCAAGATAGTCTCTGGAGCCGGCGTCCCCCGCGGACGCCCCAGCGCCATCTGGCTGACCTTCGCCGCCGCCCCCAGATATCGCTCGGTAAGTGCTGACGAGAGCGTGAGCGCGTCAGCGTTATTGTCGAACCCATAGGCCGCATTGTCAGCCGGGAGCAGCGAGGCCTCGATGTCCACCGCCAGAAGGTCGCGCACCGCATTGCGATATTCCGCCCGGTTCAAACGGTGCAACGACGGCCGGCCGGAGTCTGGGCGAATGAGCGCCGCACGGTCAAGCCCTGCCTCAAGCCAAGTCGCCAGTTCGGCTGCTACAGCCTTGTCTGGCCTCGGCCGACCGGCAGGCGGCATCGCGCCGGTCCGAAGTTTGCGCACCACCTGCTCCCAGACCTCGGGGCGGTCCCCCACCTGAGTCAAATCGAGCGTGTCGAGTGCCAGACCGCCCGTGCGAGCACGTTCGTTGTGACAAGAGAAGCAGTACTGCTGCAAAACCGCACGATGGGAGGCAGCAGTCGCGGCGACTGCGACGGAAGCCTGCGGCTCCGCCCCGTGCAACACGACATCACCAACTTTCGCCGGCACAAAACAGGCCACGGCAACCGCCAGCGGCAGCCACCTACTGGTCATCGGAGATCCTCCACAGAAATCACAGCAGCGCATGGTGCCGGACACTCGATCTCTTTGGCTCCGAGTTTGCGCAACAACTCCGCCGTGTGCGGGTGCGCCGCGAATGAATTGCCATACTCGACCCCATCGGCAACCCGCAGTGGCGTTCGCCCATCCAGCGCCACCACGTCGAGCTCGGCGCCTTGGTCAAACAGATATTGCACAACACTGTTGGCTCCGCGATAGGCAGCCGCATGCATCGCAGTCTCGCCCACATCGCTCACGAAGGTCACATCGGCGCCCTGCTCTTCAACCATGAGCTTCACAGCGTCAAGAACCTGCTCTTCGCTGGCACGCTCCTGATTTGACGCCCACGAGATGCCAGCCGCCGCCATCAACGGCGTGATGTTGTCTTCTGTGTAGATCGTCGGGTCGGCACCGTAGTCGAGCAGCAACCGCATCACTTCCACATCCGCAACCTTGGCGGCAAACATGAACGCCGTGGCTCCGGTCATGTGCCGACGATACCGTGCACCTGACCAACGTGGCTCTTCCATCGTGTTCCGGCCGTTGACGTCGGCGCCGTGCTCCAGCAACGCCTTGATGACGCGAAGCCGGTCCATGTTCACCGAAATGAACTGGTCACTAATGTGCCAGTTGGCCACATGCACCGCCGCCTGTAGCGGCCTCCCAAAGATGTTGCCTCGACGTACACCTTCAGAGTCGCCTTCGCTATAGCCGAGTTTGCGGATCTCAAGTGGCATCGGCCGGGCACGCATACCTTGGACCGTCAACCGAGTCGAACCACCTTCGACGTTCGGGTCGGCTCCGGCATCGAGTAGCACGTCGACCAGATCCTCATGTCCATTGATTACGGCCACCAGTAACGAAGTTGCGCCATCTGGTCGTTGCTCGTCGACGTCCGCCCCCGCGGCGAGCAGAGCTTGCACCGCACCAAGACTGCCTCGTCGCGTCGCGAAGAGCAGCGGCGTCGCACCGCTGTTCGAGTGAGCCGCGATGTCGGCGCCTCGCTGAATCAGCATGTCGACAACCGGAACATGGCCCTCCGCCGCCGCCCACATCAGTGCCGACTGACCGTTCCACGTTTCCCGCGCGTCGATGTCTGCACCGGCATCCAGCAGCATCTGCATCGCTTCCACCTGGCCGGAGCGAGCTACAAGCAGCAACGGCGTCTCACCCGCGTTCACGGCGTGCGTGGGATCGTTGGGGTCCACACCGGCCGCCAAGAGCTGGGCAACGATCGCGGCGCTTCCGTTGCTGGCGGCGAGCGCGAAGGGCGACACGCCGTAATTGTTCGTCGCATTGACGTCGGCCCCGGCCCGCAGCAACAGCGCGGTCGTTTCCGCATCATCGAGATACACGGCCCAGTGCAACGCCGTCGCACCGTTGCCCTGGGCCGCGTTGATATCCACCTGCTGCCCCAGTAGCGAGAGCACGGCCTCTTTGTCACCACGCTGCGTCGCGTCGGCGAGCTGCGCAGGACTCCCGCCCGCTCCGAGACCGGTGCCTGACACCCCGAGACAGGCGATGAGCAACACGGCCTGCAGGAACAGTCTGAACACGCGGCGCACCCACATCATTGATGCCCTCTCTCAACCTCAAATCCTACTATGGCCCCCACCCCTAATTGGGGCCATAGACTAAAGAACCTGTTTTTTTCCAGCTACCATCACGATGGCTAGCCCTCAGACTCCCCGCGCAAGCCTCCGGACCTCGGCATCACGAGTGGCAGACGATCTTCAACGACGTCGACTGTAAACTCCTGCCCTACAGCGAGCGAACTATAGGGTTCCCGCGGGTTGTACCGCAAGGCACCGGCGGTGCCACGTGGTCCGCAGAAATGTAGGTCGATCGCATCGTGAGCACCCAGGTTTCGTACCACGTGAATCGTCTCACCTTCGACGAAATCGGTAGTCTCTGAGGGACCGGCCTCCGTCCGAGCCGCCACCCGCAGGCCCGTCCCCACAGGTACAAAATCGACCGTCTCGACCGTACCTTCGATGCGCTGCCCGACGGCCGAGTATTCGTGTGAGTGGATGTGGGCCGTCGTGCCAGGAGTCCATAAGATTCCAACGAGTGAAGACCCGTGCTCCTGACTTCGCCAATACGTTAGTCGCCGGTAGTTGATGCCACCTTGGATCGGGCTCTCGCGGAGCAATACGAGCTCGCCGATGGCAGGCTGTACCCGCTTGAGCACCCGCCGGGCAACGGTAAGACTGATCGGTCCCTCCCGGTCGAGCAGGTCAAACAACTCGACAGCCTCGCTCAAGGTTAGGGGTTCGCCCTGATCAAGACGCGCCTGAAGCGAAATCGGCGTTGGCCCCCAGCGTCGGAACGCCACAAATCCGAAACCCAGTGCAACGAGTCCTCCGACCGCGTTCACAGCAGTCACGCCCGTCGCGCCGGTCGTCAGCAGACCCAACGACAGACTGGCAATGGTGACCCACGCGGCACCGGCGGTCACAGCCACGCGCCATCCGACGTCCACAAGCGTGCGCACCTGAATCTGCAGGCCAATCGACGCACACACGGTCGCGACGGCAAAGCTCACTACCTGGTCGTTGCAGGCCAACAACGCTGCCCACAAAGTCCCATCGGCGGCAAACACACGATCGCCTATGATGCGCACCCCGAACAACAACAGGTATCCCACGACGAAGAGCGGTAGGTGCGACGCAAGACGAAGACGCAGACGGTCTTCGGCCGGAGCCCGGCGCCGCAGCTGACTGAAGACAACTAGCAGCGGCCCCAGCAGTACAATCCGAACCGTCTTCGCCATCGCCGCCAGAACGCTTTCATCTTCCCCGAACTGCCCACCCACGGCCACGCTCGAAGAAAGATCGTTTACCGCAAGACCTGCCCACAGGCCTGACAATTCCACATCGAGACCAAGAGCTGTCCCTAGGGGCAACAACGTCGTTAGCGCGACCACGCTGAAGAGGAAGATTGCCGTAATCGCGAGCCCCTGATCGCGCCGTCGCGCGAACACTGTGGGTGCCAGGGCGTTGATCGCCGACGCCCCGCAGACCATGGTGCCGATAGCCACCAGATCAGCCATCTCACGGCGGAGTCGTAGTAGCCCCGCCACGGCATGGGTAACGAAGAACGTCGTAGGAAGTGTCACCACGAGGACGAGCACCACACGGGCCAGCAACTGGGGTTCGATAAGATCCGCGCTGGCCTTCAGGCCCATCAGGACGATGGCGAGGCGCAGCACCCACTTTCCGGCGAACCGAAGTCCGCGCTCGTAGGCATCACCCTCGCGGCCGTTCTCAACCGCGAGCCCGATCCACGCCGCCACGGGCGAATTCAGCACGAGCGCGCCAAGAACGATCGCCACGACGACTGGAGACACCCACGGAGAACCGGGAAACGCAAGGGGGGTAAATGCCAAGGCGAGCACAGCCAGCCCTGCCGCAAGAACCAGCCCCGGGAACTCGCGGCGGGACGGCAACCAAGCAGGCACGGGACCAGTATGCTCGATGCGACTACGGCCTCGGTGCCTGAGCGGCAACGACGTCGGGACGCGGATCGTCAACGAACCCTGCACGGTTCGGCATTTCAATCCGCGGAAGCGAGTCGGCATCGACCGGGTCTTGTTCGTCGACGAGATCGTTCAGGAAGAGCACGTAGGCCACCGCAGCGTAAACTTCGTCTGAAGTGAGTGACCCCGGCTGGTCGAACGGCATGGCACGATTCACGTAGTCCCAAAGGGTCGTGGCCGCCGGCCAGTAGCTCCCAACGGTTTTCCTCGGTTGATCACCAGCCAGCGAATCTCGCCCACCGGCCAACCTGGCGTCCGGACCTTCCTGTCCAGTTAGCCCGTGGCAGGCGGCACACCGCCTGTCGTACAAGACCCGTCCCTCGGCCGCGGTCGCTCGACCTGACGGCAGTCCGGCACCGTCAGGTCCAACGATCGCTCCCCACGTCTCGAGCTCCGAGGGCACCGCGAGACGCCCCAGACCGGTAAGTAATGTCTGCCCCTCAACCTTCCCGGCGCCGAGCATCGCCACCGTAACTAACGCGATTCCCGCATGGAGACTCCGGCTAGACATCCACGTTCTCCACTCGACCATCGCGTCCAATGCGCCAGCCCTGAACCGCGTTGTTGTGGTAACTCGACTGGGTACCGCGTGCCGCGATCAAAGCCGCTCGGCTTGGTTGTACATCGCCAGTCTCGTCGATACAGCGCGACGCCAGCGTCGTCTCAGAACCGTCCCAGCTCCAGTCAAAACGGAACCGCGTGTGTGCCAAGGGTAAGACCGGGTCCTGCAGCTGCGCCTCAGCCCACGACCGACCGCCATCGGTCGTGACCTCCACCCGTTGCACGCGACCACGCCCAGACCACGCCAACCCAGAAATCTGATAGAACCCAGGCTCATCAAGTTGCTGCCCCCCCGACGGACGGGTAATGACCGACTTAGCATCCATGACGAACGTATATTGTCGGGCCTCACCGTTCGGCATTAGGTCGGTGTATTTAGCCGTCTCCTCACGAGTCAGGTACGACTGATCCACCACCCGCAACCGCCGCAACCACTTGACGCAAATGTTTCCTTCCCAGCCCGGTATCAACAGCCGCAGCGGATACCCCTGGGCAGGTCGAAGTGCCTCGCCGTTTTGTCCATAGGCCACCAACGTGTCATCCATGGCCTTGTCTAGCGGCACGCTCCGGGTCATGCGACAGGCGTCGGCTCCCTCAGCCACCACCCAACTGGCCCCAGCGCTAGCGCCTACCTCACGCAGAAGAGCAGAAACCGGCACCCCGGTCCATTCGCTGCAACTGGTCATACCGAATGCCGCCTGCGCGTCAGTGTCCGGCTCAGCGGGAGACCACTTCACACGGCCGTTCCCGGAACACTCCACAAAGTATGTACGCGTGACGGCAGGCATCCGCTGGAGTTCAGCCAACGAGAAGACCAGGGGACGGTCGACGAGCCCGTCAATCAGCAACCGATGCTCGGAGGGGTCGATCTCAGGGATCCCGGAATGATGCCGTTCGAAATGCAGAGCCGACGGTGTGATGCTGCCGTTCAAGTTCTGGAGCGGGGTGAGACTCCCGGCCGCCTGCGCGTAGCGAGACCCACGCACCCGACGCAACGTAGTCTCAAAGGGGGAACGATCACCGTAGCCACCAACTCCTTCACCCAGTGATCGGCCAGACCGTGGCTGCCCCAGCAGCGTCGACGGTCGAAGAACAGCTGCCGCTGACCCTAGCGTAGCCGCCTTCAGAAAACCACGTCGGCCATGCCCAGCCTTGGTTCGTGCATCATCACCGGTCATCGACATCCCCCAACCAGAAATTCTTGACAATCGCCGCCCGGCAGCTCACTGGAAACGGTCCCCTGTCCGCCGCGGCCCTTCAGCACCGAGTGCCCGTAGCAGCTCCACCGTGGTTGGCGCCGCCTCCGTGTTCCCTGTTCGTCCGCGTACGACGATCGCGAGCGGAGTCTGCCGCCGCCCGTTCTGCACATTTAGATCCGCGCCGCGCTCTGCAAGCAACCGCACGACCTCGTCGAAGCCTTTGTCCACAACGTGATGCAGCGCGGTGTTGCCGTCCTCATCAGCAGCATCGACGTCGGCGCCAAACTCCAGCGCGAGCCGGACCGCCGCCAGCGTACCCTGTCCGTCAACCAACTGCTCCCGCGTCGCCAGCAAGTGGGGAAGCACCCGGTCCCGGCGATCCCACACGCCGTAGCGCCAGCCGGCACCCGCCGCCAGCATCAACGGAGTCCAGCCGTTTCGCAGCGGGAGCACCGGGTCAGCACCAGCCTCGGCAAGTACACGCATGATTTCGCTTTCGGTGAACTTTGCCGCCAGCGCAAACGGCGTGGCACCGAGCAGTAGCTCGTTGATCATCAGCACCTGCCCGTTGCGCACCACGCGGGTGGCTTCGGTCACCTGCGCGTCGGGACGAGCCCCCTTGGCCAGCAACGCGCCGACCACCTCAAGGTCACCGGTCAGCACCGCAGCGTGAAGCGCCGTGTAACCGGCAGTGGCGCTGTTGGGATTAGCACCGCGATCGAGGAAAAAACGCGCGAGCGCCCGATGCCCGCTGAGGGTAGCAACTAGCAGCACACTAGCACCGTCCGGCGCGGCGTCGTTGACGTCGGCCCCGGCATCGAGCAACAACCGGGCCACGTCGACGTTTCCGTGCCGTGCCGCAAACAGCAGCGGCGTAAAACCACCGACCTGGGTCTCTTCGGCGTCGGTCCCGTAGCTCCGACCGAGCTCGCCGTATCGAAGCTCGGACTGCAACCGTCGACTGATAACGTGCCGGGAGGTACGGGACCGGGCGTCGACGGTGGCCCCCGCCTCAAGCAGTGCGGCGACGACCGCGGGGTGCCCCTGCGCCACCGCCCACATCAGTGCGGTCTGGTTCTCCAACCCCTCCCGAGCGTTCACATTTGCACCGCGCGCAACAAGCGCCCCGACGGCCGCCGCACTCCCGGTGCGCGCACAGGCCATCAGAACCGTCTCGCCGGTCGACACCGCGGCGTTGGCGTCAGCACCGGCGGCAAGCAGTACATCCACCACCGCCGGGCGTGCGTTCGCACATGCCAGCGCCAGCGGCGTAACCCCGTAGTCATTGGCCGCACCAGCCGCCGCGCCAGCCTCAAGGAGCTGCTCGACGAGCTCCAGGTCGTCGTGATACGCCGCCCAGAGCAATGCAGTCGAACCATCGGCCTGGACGAAGTTCGCGTCGGCTTGGCGAGCCAAGAGATCGCCAACCGCTTCCGCATCGCGCGCCTCGACGGCCTTCAAGAGACGGAGCCCGTCGCTCTGCGCAAGAGCGGGAGCGTCCGCGGTCACAACCAGAGTGGCCGCGGCGAGGACCCCCCAACCCCGTGAGGTCATGTGCGTACGCGGTCCTCCCATACTGGCTTCCTACACGCCAGACAGCCGCTCAGCGTTCTTTGAGAACAAATTCGGCAACGGCCCATTGCTGTCTCCAATACGTTCGATCGGCGCGCCGAGCTTGTCGAGGAGTGACACGTGCAGGTTCGCTAGCGGCGTGCGTTCGGGGTATACGAGGTGTCGGCCACCCTTTAGCTGGCCGGCCCCACCACCCAACAAAATAACCGGCAGGTTGTAAGGTGAGTGCGCGTTGCTATCACTCATGCCGGCACCGTAGACGATCATGGTGTGGTCCAACAACGACCCGTCGCCGTCCGGCGTCGAACGCAGTTTCTCAAGAAAGGATGCGAACAACGACACATGGTGAGTGTTGATTTTGGTCAGTTTCTCGAGTGCGTCCGGCACCCCTCGGTGGTGCGACAGCGGGTGATGCGCATCCGGTACCCCAACGTGCGGATAGGTGCGACCACTTAGCTCGTGGCCCGCCATGAACGTGACGATTCGGGTACGGTCAATTTGATAGGCCAGCAGTTGCAGGTCGTACATCAACGTGGCGTGGTCGACGAAGTCCGCTGGCGCACCGAGCGGTCTGTCCATGAACGGAACATCGCGCTCACCCTGTGCCTCAGCCATCTGGATGCGCCGCTCGACGTCACGTACTGCGTCGAGATAGGAGCCGATTTTGACCCGGTCACTCGGCCCGAGGCGTCGTCCCAGCCGTGCCACATCTTCACTCACGGAGTCCAGGATGCTCCGCTGGTCCTGCAGGCGGGCCCGCTGCCCCTCCGAGGCCGTGTTCTCGCTGTCGCCGAACAACCGCTCGAAGACTGCCCGTGGGTTGTGCTCCATCGGTAGCGGAGTCGCCGCGTTGCGCCAGGAGATCGTATAGGAGAAGGCGCAGCTAAAGCCGCCGCTGTCACACGAGCCAGCAAAGTTGGCGCCCTCCAAACCGAGTTCCAGCGAGGACAGCGGGGTGTATTTCCCGAGTTCGCGGGCCGCGATCTGGTCTATCGAAACCGGTTCGCGCTCGGCCCACCGCTCCGGATCTCTCGGCTGCTCGTCAGTGAGAAAGCGGGTTGCTGCACGCGAGTGCGTTCCCCCACGAACATCACCAGGCGGCGTACTGTTAAGCCCTGACAACACGAGCATCTGGTCGCGGAACGGTGCTAATGGTTTGAGGATGGGTGTGAACTCGAACGCGGTCCCCTCCCCAGTCGGAGTCCAGTTCTGCATCACGATGCCATTTGGCACATAAACCGCACCGAAACGCAGTGTGGGCTTCGCGGCGGTCCTGGCCAGCGCACTCAGCGCCGGCACCATACCATCTAGCAGAGGCAGCGCCAGAGCCGTGCCCATACCTCGCAGAATGGTGCGGCGCGCCATCGCCTTCTTTGTGATCATCATGATTCGGATCTCCTCATCTGAAACGGCCTGCTCTTGACGAGTTCAAGGATGACTGCCGACCAGCGGTAGTCATTGGCCGCCGCCGACGACGCGATTGCGCGGACCGCCGGTTGATCATAGTACTCGACGCGACGACCCAGCCCGTAAGTCAGCAGCTTCTCGACCACCGTCCTAACATAGCTCTCCCGGTAGTTGCTCACTGCCTCACGCAACGCAGCCGGACCGTCGACGAGAGTCCCGTCACCGAGCGCGCCTGCCGCGTCAACCGAAATTCCCCCCTCAGTGGTCGTGCGCCACCGTCCGACAGCATCGAAGTGTTCAAGCGCAAAGCCCGGGGGGTCCATCGTGCGATGACAGACGGCGCACGCCGGGTTCCGGCGATGCTGCTCCATCCGGTCGCGAAGCGATAGCGCCTCGCCGGCCCCATCGTTTTCCGCCAGCGCCGGCACATCGGCTGGTGGGGGCGAAGGCGGCATACCGAGAATGTTATCGAGCAGCCACTTGCCGCGGAGCACGGGTGAGGTCCGCGTCGGATAGGAAGTGACCATCAACAGACTTGCATGACCGAGCAATCCGCCGCGGTTGGGGTCGTCAACTGTCACCCGCCGGTAGCGCTCACCGTAGATACCTGGGATACCGTAATGGCGTGCCAACCGCTCGTTCACGAACGTGTAATCAGCAGTCAGCAGATCGAGCACGCTCCGGTCCTCTCGGAGTTGACTCTCAAGAAACAACTTCGTCTCCTGGGCCATGTCGTTCCGCAGGTTCTCGTCGAATTCGTAGAAAACGTCGGCATCGGGCATCACGCCCTGCAACCGATTGAGTTGCAGCCATTGGTTCGCGAAATTGTCAACCAGCGCGACTGAACGCTCATCCGCAAGCATGCGATGCACCTGCCGGTCAAGCTCCGCCGGGTCTCCCAGTCGTCCAGACTCGGCTAGCGCCAACAACTCCAAATCGGGAATGTCACTCCAGAGGAACAGGGACAAACGTGTGGCCAGTTCTAGGTCACTCAGACTGTAGGCGGTGCCGGCTGCGACGTCGACGGGGTCAAGTTCGATACGAAACAGGAACTCCGGGGAAACTAGCAACCGCTCGACCGCCTTTTGGATGCCGCCCTCAAAGCCTCGGTCGGCCTTGCCCCGCTCGTAGAAACGCATCAACGTCTCCACGTCGTCGTTGGTCGCCGGCCGACGATAGGCCCGGCGGGCCAAACCCGACAGGATCTGCCGTGCACAAGGTTCCTCGTCTGACGCCACCTCCGGTCGGCAGCTAAAGAGCTGCCGCCGGCTGGGAGTGTCACCAGGACCGGTGACGCTGTGGGGACCAACGATGTCCACACGGGCGACTGCAGCGTTGTCGTGATAGAAGCCACGTCCGCTAAGTGAGAACCCGGACAACCGCCGCTCGAGCACACCAGTCGCTTCCGTGCGCGCGTCCGCGAACACAATGCCAACCGTGTGCAAACCGGCCGCTGCCTGGAAACGCAAGTTTAGGTGCGCATCCGCTCCCTTCGAAACGTACTCCTCCCAATCAGGGTCGCCCCGGATCGTCCCAAAGAACGTATAGGCCGACGGGTAACCGTACCGCTCGGCGTCCCCGACGGTGAAGCGTTCAAGGAGAACGTCGTCGAGCCGCACATCGAGTTGCTGCGGCTCGCGCATCCCCACGATGTAGTCATAGATCATCCGGCGCAGGCGAATCGTGATTTCGTATTCGCCGTCGACTGGAAAATAGTGCCGAACAGCCATGCCACCCCGGGACCCGAACGGTAGTCCCTCACTCATCCGATCGTCCTGATAGAGCAGCCTCGGGGTCTCGTAAGACGCGGCGGCAAAGCCTGGCCCGACAGTGGGATCGCCCACGGCCAACCGGCTGATCCGATTTGCGGCCGCGAGATACCGCTCAAACAACGCTGGTGAAATCGACAGTACGTCACCGCTCGTCGCGAAGCCTTGCTCGTCAACGTCGTCGGCCGGAAACAGCAACCAGCGCTGGTCGGCCTCGACCGCCAGTAGACTGTCTACCGCATTGATGTACTCTGCCTCGGTCAACCGGCGCACCGCCGGCCGTCCAGGATCGGACGAAGCACCTTGATCGAGCTCGGCCTCGAGCCAGGCCACGAATCGGTCGTAGGTCGCCTGCTCCGGTCTGGGCCGACCAACCGGAGGCATCATGCCCAGACGCAGTTTCCGGACGACCCGTTCCCAGACTTCGGCGTCCGCCCTGACGTTCGTTAAGTCGAGATGCTCAAAAGTAGCCGGAACGGTGCCGCGCTCGGCGAGGACGTCGTTGTGGCAGGTAAGGCAATACCGCGTGAGCAACTCGCGGCTCGTTTCCGCCGACATCGCAGACGGCACCGGCTGCCCAGCTGCCTGTAGCACAGCGACACCACAGGCAAGGCCCATCGACGCGACGGCCAGCGGTCCAGCGTATTTCACAATCAGCCTTCCACAGGGATCGGATTCAGACCCCGCACGGGCGCGCCACCACTGCAGACTCACCACCACCGCGGTGCACGGACCCGGGAGCCACTGACGCCAACAGTAGTTCATTTCTAGCAAAATGCGAAGCAACGGTAGGAAGCGTCCATAACGCCAGTAACACCTGTCCCATGACTACTTTGCACCTGTCCGAGAATGAGGTTCCGATGGGTGACGGGGCACCCCACACGCCCGCGGTCCGAACATCTCGCTCAACACCGCCGCGCTACTCGCCACTCAACCAAGAGCCTATGGCTTCAGCTGTCCAATCAACCCAATCGCCTGGGCCCCTTCCTCAGAATTCGGGTCAACCTCAACAACCTCCTCCAAATACGTCACCGCGCCCTCGATATCTCCCTTGTTCAGCGAGACGAGTGCAAGCTTGAACAGCGGCTTCCCCCAACTGGGATCTGCGTCATGTGCCCTCTCGTACGCCCCTATCGCTTCATCCAGATTCCCATTGGAAAACGCGATTTCACCCGCGTTCCAGAATCCCTCTCGACTGCCCGCCTCGGTCGCCGCGCCGACCCCTCCCCCCGGCAAATTCGATGTTCCAGCCAGCGCCCTAGCCTCTCGTTCCAGGTCCTCGATCTCTGCCTGAAGCGCCATGACTTGGGCCTGCTTGCTGCTGATGGCCTCAGCGACCTCCTGCTTGGCCTGCGCAATAGCAGCGGGCCCGGTCAGTATGTTCGGCCCAACACGGCCATCTAACGAGAGGTGCATCGTCACCTCCCCTCGGCGCACCGCGGCCGAAGCCTGCGCATTCGGATCAGCGTTCGGCGACGGCTCGTACACAACCAGGTACTGATTCAATCCCCTCAGATACCGTCGAGAAATCTCTGCGGCCATTTCAGTGAGCTTGGTGGTCACCGACTGACTCGGAGAGTTCAGCGAGTCATACCATCCGCCGGTTATCCGCGACGCATCGGTCGCGATGCCAGTTTGAAACCCAGAACCAGTTGGCGTATACAGGCCCAAGGCGTGTAACGTGACCGCGCGGTCGACAAGCCGCTGCCGGAAAACGTCGTACTCGGAGGTCCTGAAGAGGTCTCTCCTCGACGCACCGTCCGTTGTGACAACCGCCAAAACCGGCCACCGGACATCCTCGCCGAACCCTTCCACCGTTTCGGTGAGGCCGTCGAAGAAGCCCGCCGACGTGCCGCCCTGCACGAAAAGCTCGTCTAGGCGTTTAAGCACCGTGGCGAGACCCTCCGAGTAATCCACCACGACCCGCGGCCTCCCGGACAGCAGGACGAGCGCCACCTGGCTTGTTTCCGGCAAAGCCTCCACAAACACTGGCAACCCATCGCGCAGATCTCGAAAATACGGAACAGCCCCATCAGCGTCATCAACGAGAAGCGCCACCCGCAGCGGATCGTTAACGAGCTCGACCCGAACCACCTTGGCCTCCACGTCACCGTGCTGGACCACGAAGTCCTGGGTGGTCAGGTCGATGACAGGCGCCCCGGCCGCGTCGAACACTTGGACAAACAACCGGCTCTCCACCCCCTGGGCCCAGACAACCTGGCCCTGGCCCACCCCGTATGTGAGTAACAGCAGGACCAGCGCGGACAGACCCGGGCGGGACAGATACCGGTTTCGCCGGTCCCGGTCGACCGCCTGACAACGTCCAACGGGGACACGGCGCAGAATCTTCAAGAGGTCAATGAGCACATCTCTCCCCACGAGCTTGGTCAACCGCCCACCGCTCGGCAACGTGGCCCGGAACTCGAAGCGTAACGGGACACCCGAGACGTCACAGTCGGCCGCTGCAGAAACGGCCCTCGACCACAACGTAGGCGGAGGTCACGCCTACCTGATCGCGTCTCCCCGGTCTGGTTCAGGGGTCCAGGCGGCGAACTCAAGCAGTATCCCATCGGGGTCTTTGAAGTAGATGGAGCGAACAAAGGTTGTTTCGGAGATGTCCTCGCTTATCCCCCTTTCGGATTCGTCATGGTTCACCACGGCCGTGGGATTGACCCCGGCTGCTTCCAACTTACTCTGGTATTCGTCGATTCTCTCCAACGGAACATTGAATGCGACGTGGTTCATGGACGCGGGCGCCGAGGTAATGTCACCGTCACCGACCTGGCCGGCCGGATGCGACACGCCCGGAACGCCAGGTTTGGCGTTCGGAAACCAGAAAAACGCCAAGTGATCACCATTCCCGATGTCGAAGAAGAAGTGTTGCCCCATGCCGTTCGGAAGGGTGATGGTTTTCGTGAGCGGCATGCCCAACACGCCGGAATAGAAACCTACGGTACGGTCCATGTCCTGGCAAACCAACGCCAGGTGATTGATCCCACAAATATCGAATGTGTCATTGGTCGGCATCTGTAGACCCTCCATCCTCGCACCCGTATTGTTTCAGATCGACAGTGCCCGCGCACTTGTTTCGGTGATGGCACGCGAAGTCGCGCGACCTGACAGTCCTCGGTTGTTAACATCAGCTGATAACACATTCGAACTGGAGGTGAAGACATGCCAAGACTAAAGCAGGTAAGCCGGGGAAAGGCACCCGCAAACGTCCTGAAGTTCTACGACGCACTCTTTGGCAATCGTGACCCGGTTACTGAACCCGGAACAGCAACGGGCACACCGGGAAATTGGTGGACGGTATTTGCTCTTGTGCCGTACGTTTTTCAACACGCAACGGACCACTTTGGCATGTTCGGCATGTTCGCCGAAAAGAGTGTCAGTAATCTCGATCCGACGGTACGAGAACTCGCGATCATACGTACCGGGTTCGCCCAAGGCAGCCAATTCGTATTCTCGCAGCACTGCAAGGCCGCGCGACGATTCGGCCTCAGCGAGGACCAAATCGCCGCCATCCCGAACTGGCAGATATCGGAGGCGTTCTCCGCCAAGGAGCGCGCCGTGCTGGCATGGACTGACGCGCTCACGTTGCAGGGCGGCCGCGCGTCGAACGCCTTGTTTGACGAACTACACACGCACCTGAACGACGAGGATATTCTAGAGCTCACCTACCACACCCTTGGCTACAACATGCATGCTGTTTGCTGCAAAGCGCTACGTCTTGAGTACGACGACGTAGACGAGCGAGTGCAGGAGGTGCCGACCCCGGACGACGGCGGGACCGCGAACTGGGCCGGCAACGCGTGGCGAAATGACACCTGACGAACGTTCAAGCCATCCTAAGCCGAGCACGAACGTTCCCGCCTGCGGCGCGCAGAACGCGGCGTTTCCAGCCCGTTTCCCCGATCCTCACTGACTGGGGTGACATCGAAGGACAGCGGGAATTGCCCTGGTTTCGCTCGCACGAGCGGCCCGCCTCTGCCGCCGCCGGATTCTGTCCTACGAACCCGCAGCTGCACCGCCCAGCCTCATTCGGGCAGGGCGAACACGAAGAGATTATTGCCGTTGCTCGGGCGCAGCTCTGGGGTCAACTGCAAGAAGCTGGGGGTGGTGGCAGCGCCTCCGGTGCTCACAGCGACATACTGGCGTCCGTCAATCGCGTAGCTGATGGGAAAACCAGAAACTGGTGAGCCGAGGTTGATCTCCCATAACACCTCACCCGTCTCGTGATCGAACGCCCGGAACCGACCGTTCGCATCACCGCCGAAGACGAGTCCACCACCGGTCGCCACGAGCGACAGAGTCGCTGCTCGCTGTTCATGCAGCCATGTGGTTTCACCAGTTTCAGCCGATATCGCATGCACCGAACCAAGCTGCTCTGTACCTGGTGCAAGTTCATGTCGAACCGCCAGCGCGTAGATCCGGTGTGACGCGTCGGGCGAGGTTGTCGCCAACAACCGCTGGCACATGTTCCGCAGCGGAAAGTACATCGTGTTCGTCAGCGGACTGTACGCGCCCGCTTCCCAATCCTTCCCACCGTGCATGTTGGGGCAAGCCAAGACTTCCTGCCCCTCGGCACTAAAAATTACTTCCGAGTTCTCCGTCACCGCACCTGTCGCGCCGTCGATGTGACTGATGACGTTCTGAGCCACCGTCGGTGTCGCCCAGAGAAACTCGCCGGTCTCCCGGTCCAGGGTGTAGACCAGTCCGGTCTTGCCCGGTATGCCGGTGATCACTTTTCGGGTCTCGCCAGGCCGGAGCCGCGGGTTGATCCACTGCACCGATTCGGGGTCCGGCGCTACCGCGGTGTCGACCAGGATCCGCTCAAACGGGTGGTCGAGGTCCCAGTGGTCGTTCAGGTGCTGATACCACCAGCGGATCTCGCCTGTGTCGATGTCTAACGCGAGCGTCGAGTTGTGATAGAGGTGCGTGTTCTCCACCCCACCTAGCAGGAACTTCGGAGCCGGAGAGGTCACTGAGGTTCCCTGGTAGAACAACCGTAGCTCTGGGTCGTAGCTGCCTGGGATCCAGGTGCCGACGTGCACTCGGTCCTCGTAGGGCACGTTTCCCCAGGTCTCGTCGCCCGGCTCACCCGGAGCCGGTATCGTTCGTCGCCGCCAAAGTTCAGCGCCGGTCAGCGCGTCGTGGGCTAGGATGACGCACGATTCTGGTCCTCCACGAGGCCGGCAGCTCCTTCCGGAGATCACCTTCCCATCGGCGATGATCGGGCCGGAGCTGTGACCGACGGGCTGGGTCTGGTAGTCGAAGATCTGCGTCTCCCAGGCGATCTCGCCGGTGGTCGCATCGAGGGCAAACGCGTAGCTGTCGTCGCTGGTGTTGATGATGAATCGGTCGTAGATGGCGATGTTGCGGTTATTCCGCGAGTTCCCGCCCACGTGGTCGTAGACGTCGTCCGGCAGATTCCGCCGGTGGGCCCAAAGCAGGTCGCCCGCGGCCGCGTCGTAGGACTCGATGACGTCGCTGGACTGCGGCATGAACATCACCCCGTCATAGACCAGCGGAGTACCCTCCTGCCGACCGCCAGCCAGCGCCCGCGTCCACACCAGACGGAGCCGACCCACGTTGTCACGGTTGACCTGATCCAATGGGCTGTAGCCCCAGCCGTCGAGGGTCCGGCGCCACATCAGCCAGTCGCCGTCGTCCGGATTCCGCAGCATCTCGTCGGTGACTGGGACAAACCCCTCGATGGCCGACGACTGAGCAGTGCTGGCAGTAGGCGCCAGGAGCACCATGCCGACGAGGGCGCACAACAGGCTGCGGGTCCGGAGCTGCGTCATGGTGGCATCACCGTAACACGCCAGCCTCCATCATCACGGCCTCCGCGCTCTCGCGGATCTCGCGCGCCAGCTCGTACGGGTCATCGTCTTGATACAGGAAGAGCTCGACCGAGAGCGGTCCGGCGTAGCCCTTGTCTCGCAGCGTGCGGAGCACGTGGGTCAGGGGCGCGATGCCGGTGCCCGGAATGGCCCGCGTCTGGCCCGTCAGCAGCTCGCGGGGCAGGTCGGGGACGTCCTGAAAATGGACGTGGGCGATCTCTCCCGGACGGATCAGGTCGAGGTCGCCAAGCTGACTCAGCCCTGTGAGGAAGTGGTAGAAGTCGAGCATCGGTTGCACGTTGCCAGCCGATCGGGTCAGGCGGAGCGTTGTCGTGAGGGTCGAGATGAAGGGCGAGTTTCGGATGAACTCGACCATCATCTGCAGGTCGAACTCCGAGGCGACCTCACCGGCCTGGCGCACGTTGTCCACCGCGGCGTCGTAGTCCGTTTCGGAGAACGTGCCGTTTGCGCCAGTAGACCCGTACACCTTCTCGAGACCCAGCTCGGCGAACATCTCGCACCGCCGCCGTAGCGTCTCCAGGGCGGCGGCATGGTCAGGATTCGGTTCCCACAGACCACCAACGCCGACCGAGCCTGACACCGGGGTGAGGCCGTTGTCGGTGAGCACGCGTCGGGCGGCGGCCATGGTGTCGGTTTCCAGGAACTGGTCCACGAGGCCCGCGTTCAGCTCGACATGCCTAATGCCGGCCCGTGCCCAGCCTTCGAGCGACCCCCGGTAGCCGGCTCCCGAGGAGGTGTTCTGGTGCATGGCCAGGGTCATGCCGCCCTGGGCGAAGGAGACCGTCCGGGCCGCGGCAAAGGCCAGCGGCGAGAGCAGTGCGGCTCGTCGTGTCAGCATGCTGGGATTCTACTCGCTCATCGGTCCGCGGGCTGCTCCCGGCTCATCTGCCAGATGGTCCAGTTGCCCTGGACGTCAGCCACCTGACCGTCGCCCTCGAAGACGAGCAGCCGCGTCGCCACCTTGTCCACGAAGAACCGATCGTCGCGGCCTGTTCCACCGCACCGTCGATGACCCTCAAAAACTGACGGTCACGCTGCACCAGAGACATTTCACTTCCCTCTACGGCCTTGGCACAGTGCGACCGGTGAGCTCCCACGCAAGCCGCGGCACTCGTGTCTACGGGAGGGCAAACGCCAAGACAGTACTCGAGGCGATCACGGCCACATATTGCGTGCCATTGACCTCATACGTCAGCGGACTGGATTGAATTGTGCGTCCCCCGTCGTAATGGAAGAGCTGCTCACCCGTCTCGGCATGGAACGCGTAGAGCCCACCATTTTCGGTGCCTTGAAAGATGAGGTCGCCGGCCGTTGCCACACTTCCACTCGAAGCACCGAAGGTGAGCGCCGGCAGGACCTGATGCCAGACATCTTCACCTGACACCGGTTCATACGCGGTCAATGTCATCGAGGGCTGGTATTCCGACACGCGGTTCAGCTCATCGATATCGCCGCCCGGTACATGGCCGCCGCCTTTGCCCAGTTCCAGACTGTCGCCAACCGGTTTGACGAGCAACGAGACGCCGGCGTTCTTCCCGGTCACGTAGAGCAGACCGGTTCTCTGGCTGAAAGATGGTGGGCCGAAGCTCGATCCGCCATGGGCCACCAGAAAGTGCTCATCGGTAGAGTACGGCCAGTACATCGGTCGTGCCTGTTTTTGCAGCTCTGGGTCATCGAGGTCGAGGTACGTCGCACAGAACGGCGTCATCTGGACGCCGCGAGCATTGTAGGGAATCGGTTGGGTCGGATAGACAACCTCACCCGGTACGTTCGTCTTGGTTTCCACCGGTGTCTCGACGATCGGGTTAATCGGTTCGCCCGTTTCGCGATGCCAGAGATACAGCAGACAGTTCTTACCAGCCGCGGCGACGCCCTTGACCATCTCGCCGTTCTTGTCCGTGACGTCGAACAGAGTAGGTCCGGTAATGTTGTCCCAGTCCCAGAGGTCGTGATGGATCGTCTGGAAGTACCAGCGAAGCGCGCCAGTCTCGAAATCCAGTGCGATCGTCGAGTTCGTGAAGAGGTTCTTCCCGACACGCGCCGAGCCGTCGTACGGAGGCATCGGATTGGCGGTGTTGAAATAGACCAATCCGAGCGCGGTGTCGATCGCCGGCTGGGTCCAGATGCCACCTCCGACCCGCTTACCGTAGCCCCACGTCGGGTCGGCGACCTCCCAGCCCTCGTCCTGCGGTCTCTGCGGGACCGTGTTGAACACCCACTTGATGTCACCGGTGATCGCGTCCGCGGCCACGACGAGCCCCCCGGGAATATTGCCCTCGGAGATTGCTGAGCCGACGTACAAGGTCCCGTCGTGGTAGGCGGGTGAGCTGTTGATCCGGTATCTGATCGACGACGCATCGAACCCGGGCGGATAGCTGTCCGGGTACTGGTGCTGGAGGGCCAAGCTGAGAACCGGAAGGATCCCGCCGTCGCCGAATGCCTCGACGAGCTCGCCGGTTTGAGCGTTGGTCGCCACAAGCTTGTCGTCGTGATACGAGTAGATGGTGCCGTCGACGTAGAGCGGACCGCGGACGGTGCCGCCGCTGAGGCCATCGATCTCCAGCGTCCAAACCGACTCCCCGGTTACGGCGTTGACCGCGAACACCGCGTTGCCCCCGTGGAGGTACATCACGCCGTCGACGACCAAGGGCGTGACCTGTCGGGCGTTGATGCCAGCGGGGATGTTGAACGCCCAGCGACGCTGGAGCTGACCAACAGTCGCCGCGTTGATCTGGTCAAGCTCCGCATACCGCTGGTTGTACAGGTCCAAGTTGTGACTCGCCCAATTGGTCTGCTGGCTACCAACCGTGATAGTGGGTAGAGCGCCCGTGCGGGTGGTGCGTCCTTGCTGTTCCGCGTCGACGGACTGGAGGCCGCCGGTCGCTGCGAGAGAAAGCGCCATTGCAGCCACCAAGACACGTCGGCGAGCGGGTGATTTCATCACTGCAATACCTCCTCTTCGGGGTCCCTAACCGGAAGAGCCTCCAACGTCGACCTGGTGAAAACCAGTCCGACTGGGTGGTCGCCGGCAGACGCGAGTGACGAGCGACAAGGCATCCCACCGGCCAGATGCGATCGTCTCTATGTCACCACCATGACGCTCTGAGCGCGGCACTATTCCGGCATCGGCAAATACGCGATCCTGTCACCGCGGTACGATCCAAGCCAGAGTTCGTTCCCGATCTGGGTAGCGGTCGTGGACGCGACAAATCCGTCCATGGCGGAGTGCTCAAAAATCCGCCTGATCTCCAACGTGTCCGGGTCAATCGTCGACACGTTCGAGGTCTCTCGCAACGGCTCCCGCGGGTCAGTAATCGAGCGTCCGTCCTTATCAGTGTGACCAGCCGCCAGTATCACAGAACCGTCGGGCGACATGCGCAAGTTGTCGGGCCGGAATCCCAGGTCGATAACGTCCTTTTGCACGGGCGTCTGTCCCCGTGAGATCCGCGTCAACTTCTCCTCGCTCCACCCGGCAATGTACATCCAGCGTCCGTCCTTCGAAATCTCCAATCCATTCGGCGCCGTATCGGCACTGCCTGGTATGCGCGCCCATCCGGCTCCAGTGTGCCATCCCCACACGTCCCCCGTCGGCCCACTTGTAGCCGCAAA
>DQEK01000199.1:0-5437 GCA_003533545.1 Acidobacteriota bacterium
TCTGTGAACTTGATCACAGAGCACTGACGCCCAATCCTTCGTCCGTAAGCGGGTTGTCGCGCATCCACGTGAGCCGTCACGTCACCCGTTAGCTCTTTCAGGCCGAGATTCGTGTTGTACCCCCTGGTAGATTTTCGGTTCGAATCAGCCGCATCGACGTAATGCAATTGACGGCAAAGAGAGGCTGTGCGAGGGTACCTTGTGATCGAAATATGGGCTCATTGGCCGCGCTGGATTGCGGCAGTATTGACTGTGTTCTCGGTGTTGCTGGCAAGTCACCCTAGTGCGAGCCAGTCGCTGCAGCCAAGCGGGTGGGACGCTGAAATCCGGTTGCCGGAAGCCCCGGATTTGAACCCTGATCCGAGGGTTGTCGAGATTGAGATGGAAGCGCGGGTGGCGACCGTCGAGCTCGCGCCTGGCTTGGCGGCCGAGGCTTGGACCTACAACGGTCTGCTCCCGGGACCACTCATCCGCGTGAACGTCGGTGACCGGCTCATCGTCCGATTCACGAACAGCCTTCCGGACTCGACGACCATCCATTGGCACGGGTTGCGAATCCCAATTGAGATGGATGGGGTGCCCGGCTACTCTCAGGCCCCTGTGGAACCGGGCGCTTCGTTTACCTACGACTTCGTCGTGCCCGATGCGGGGATTTACTGGTATCACCCGCACGTCATGTCGGCGGCTCAGGTCGGTTTTGGTCTGTATGGGGCGTTCCTTGTGGAAGACCCCGACGAAGACGTTGGTGTCTCTGACGACCTAGTGGTGCTCTTGAGCGATATCGAGTTAACCGAAGATGGCGTTCTTGAGTCCCCCAACACCGGAGGTTCTACCGGGATGGCATTCGGGCGCGAGGGGAACCACGTGCTCGTCAACGGTAAGAAGTTTCCGTCACTGACCGCCCGTTCCGGTGCCCCGCAGCGGTGGAGAGTGATCAATGCTGCCAAGAGCCGGTATTTCAAACTGGCCTTCGACACGGGCGAAGCCCGTCGGTTCAAGAAGATCGGCGGCGATGGCGGACTCCTTGAATATTCTGTCGAACTGGATCAGGTGGTTCTCGGTGCGGGTGAACGGGCCGATGTGATTGTGGTTCCCACTGCTGAGCCCGCCAGCCATCTAACCGTTGTGTCGTTACTGCACGATCGCGGCTACGGCAGCACGGAACTGCGGGATACTTCTGAACTTATCGATATCACGATGGCGGACATGCCGGTGTACAGGAGTGGTCCGCTCCCTGAGTTGCGGCGCAACATCGTGCCGTTCAGCACGACCGGTGCAACTCCAGTCAAACTGGACTTGACGTTGAGTCAAGACCCGCTCGATAAGTCGTTCCAGTACGGTATTAACGGTGTTCCGTTCTGGGATGCAACACCCGTATTGGCAAACCTGGGTGAAACTCAACTTTGGACCGTCGAAAACACGACTCCTTGGTCTCACCCCCTTCACCTTCACGGTTTCTTCTTCTTGGTGCTCGACGAAAACGGGCAGCCCGTTCGGCCGCTGGAGTGGAAAGACACGGTTGATATCCCCTTCGAGGAGACGCGACAGCTCGTCGTGCAGTTTGACGACGACCGTCCCGGTACGTGGATCTTTCATTGTCACATCCTGGACCACGCCGGCGGCGGTTTGCTCAATGCCGTGCACCTCGGTTTGCCTGAGGAAGTGTTCAAGCCCATGGCCGCCCACTGATGCAATAGCCCGGTTGTGGTGGGCGGTTCACTGTAGTCGAACGCCTCGCCCGCGAGTGAGACGCTGCGCACCCGCGTGAGCCGTAAGCCTTCGCGTTGGACCGCTGCCCGCCAGCGGCAGGGTCGGCGCCTACACGGCATCGCCGTGATCGGGGTCGGTCAACGATGAATTGTGCCCGCGGCGACCGCCTAAGCTTTGAAGCTCAGTGCCAGTCGGTCACCTGTTAGGCGGTCTCTGAGCTAAGCCTTTGAAGCACGCGTAGTTCTGTGCGGCCGTCGGCGACTCGAGTTCACTTTCCAGCACCGCCAAACAGTCGGCATCCCTGAATCCCATCCGCTGCAATAGTTGGAGGTGGGTCGTTATCTCAAATCGTCCCGGTTCGTATTCGTGTGTGGCGAGCTCAGGCTTGATGAAGTCGCCGTTCAGAAACAGCCCACCATCTTGCAGTATCCGTGCGCAAGCCCCGTAGACGGCCGAGACGTGCTTGCGGCTACCTAGGTCGTGCAAAGTCCACGTTGACACAATGGCGTGCACAGGGGTTGGCACACTCCTGCACCAGTTGTCTTTGACGAGGTCAGCTTGAAGATAGGCGACTCGGGGCGCATGCGCGCTGAGCCTGTGACGGGCAAGATCAAGCATCGGGCGGGAGAAGTCGATGCCCCAGTAGTGCACGTCGGGTAGCAGGTTCAGAAGATGTTCGGCCAGATATCCAGGGCCGAGACCGAGTTCGACAATGCAGCCGTTCGCTGGAATGTGTGATCGCACTTCCGACGACATGAGCGCGAACAACTCCAGCCGTTCCGGAGTCGGCACGAAGCGGGTAGCCCAGGCCGATGCGAAGGCTTCGTCATGGAACTTGTGATGCGCGCCTATGACAGGTTTCACTGGATGTCATGCCTCCACGGGTCGATGACCGCCAATTATATGAACCTAATTAGATGATCAAGGGCCAGTTAGGAATTGGCGCTTACACACACGAGCGGCGAAGTCCATCCACGTCGGCACCGCACTCAGCATTGAACCCCTTGCGCGTCAGCGGTAGCATGGCGCCGACGCGTGGGCGTCGGCAGGGCCTGGCGAGGGGTATACTGCGGGTCAAACTACACACAGTCACAATGCTTAAAACGCTTCTCGGGCGACTGCCACGCCAAAGTGCCTCGCGAGTTGGTCGGTCAGGGGTTGCTTGAGTCGCCAGCGGTAGGATTGGCGTCAACATCGGCATTCGCTTCACCGTTGATGGTCGTGCGCTCGGACGAATGCGAACTGATGAACGAGACATCCCCAAACGGTGGCGGCGTGAGTGCAACACGGTGCGGCCGTACAGTGCCTAGCTTGCCGGCGCCCGGCCCCGGAGACCATCCGACCCACGCATCCGAGGTAGTCAACCCCATGAAGATTCAGATACTTGCCGGGTTCCAGGTTCCCACGATCCTGAGCACCGCCGTCACGCTTGTCGTTGTTGCTGCTTCCAGCGGGGCGCAGCCTCCGATCATCCAACCGGGCGCGCCGGGTGAGCCGAGCCGAGAGATCACGGCCGAGGAAGCATCCGACCTAGCGGCCATCCGCTACACCGACGGCGATGTCAAGTTCATGCAGGGGATGATCTCGCATCACGCCCAGGCGCTCGAGCTGACCGTCCTGCTCGAGACCCGGACCGAAAGCAACATGATGCGGCAACTGGCCCAGCGGATCGACATCTCGCAGGAGGACGAGATCGTCATGATGCAGGATTGGCTGCGGGAGCGCGACCAGGTGGTCCCCAGCGTGGACACGCATCAACAGGCAGGCTTCACGCCGATGCCGGGGATGCTGACCGGAGAGGAGATGGACCGGCTCGAAGCTGCCTCCGGAGCGGCCTTCGACCGGCTGTTCCTTGAACTGATGATCAAACACCACCGCGGCGCCATCACTATGGTCGAGAACCTGCTCGACCAGCCCGGAGCAGCCCAGGGCTTACAGCTGTACGCGTTCACCTCAGACGTCACGTCCGACCAGGGCATAGAGATTGATCGGATGGATGCGATGCTGGCCGAGCTGTCTACCGATCCGCGGGTACAGCTTGCGGCTGGCTTCGATGACGCAGGCCAAGCGATGTGGAACATGGCGCTGCTCGCCTCCCGTGCGAAACCGGACGGCTTCTACGACCCGACCACTGCCGAGACGGAAGAGGCGGGGGAGGACGACTCGGAGGAGCGGCCCCGCCGCGGCCTACTCAGCTTCACCAACACGGACATGGCGTTTACAGGCGACGTGCTGTTCGAGGGGAACTATCACGGGTTCAACACTTATCGGGTTGAGGTGCCGGCGTCGCCGCAACTCGTCAGTTCGGTGGTTTGCCCCGGCGGCCAGGGAGACGTCTCGGTCATCGGGAATTTGCTTATCATGTCGGTCGAGCAGACCCGGGGGCGCCTCGACTGCGGACTGCAAGGGGTGGCTGAGCCGGTGAACACGGAGCGGTTCCGGGGGCTCCGCATCTTCGATGTCAGAGACATGCGTCGGCCGCGGCAGGTGGCCGCGGTGCAGACTTGCCGTGGCTCCCACACTCACACCTTGGTGGGCGACCCTGACGACGAGGGCAATGTCTACATTTACGGGTCCGGCACCGCCTCGGTGCGGTCCGGCGAGGAGCTCGCGGGCTGCTCGGACGAATCGCCCGCGGAGAACCCGGACACCGCGCTGTTCCGGATCGACGTCATTCAGATTCCGCTGGCGAATCCCGAGGCGGCCAGCGTCGTCAGTCGGCCCTTCGTCTTCCGGGATGCCGAGACCGGCAACGTCGCCGGCCTGTGGCGGGGCGGCGACCACGGTCCCGCTACCCAGCGTACGAGTGCAACCAATCGGTGCCACGACATTACCGCCTATCCGGAGATCGGGCTGGCGGCCGGCGCCTGCTCCGGCAACGGTATCCTGCTCGACATCTCCGACCCGGTGAACCCGGTTCGGATCGACGAGGTCGTCGATCCGGGGTTTGCCTACTGGCATTCGGCGACTTTCAACAACGACGGCACCAAAGTGATCTTCACCGACGAGTGGGGCGGTGGTGGCCGCGCCCGTTGCCGAGCGTCCGATCCGAGACGGTGGGGGGCAAATGCGATTTACGAGATCATCGATCGCCGGCTCGAGTACCGTAGCCACTACAAGCTGCCCGCCCCGCAAGGCGAGACTGAGAACTGCGTTGCCCACAACGGCTCGTTGGTGCCGGTGCCCGGCCGAGACATCATGGTGCAGGCCTGGTACCAGGGGGGCATCTCGGTCTTCGACTTCACCGACTCGGCCAAGCCGTTCGAGATCGCGTACTTCGATCGTGGTCCGCTCGACGCCGACCGGATCGTGATGGCCGGCTACTGGTCGGCCTACTGGTACCGCGGCTTCATCTACGGGACCGAGATCGCCCGTGGCCTCGACATTCTGGAGCTGCTAGCGAGTGAATTCCTGACCGCGAACGAGATCGCCGCCGCCTCGATCGTGGCGCCCGCGACGTTCAACGCGCAGGACCAGCGACGGGTCGACTGGCCGACCCGGCCGGTGATCGCCCGAGCCTACCTTGACCAGCTCGGCCGGGCCGATGCGCTGAGCGTGGGCCGGCGGTCCGTTCTGTCAGGGCTCTTGGATCGCGCTGATGCGGCGCTGGCCGACGGCGTCGAGGCGGCGCTGGGCGAGGAACTGACGACCGCCGCGTCAGAGGTGCGGCGCGAAGCGGACGCGGCGAGCGGGCACAGTCAGACGCGGCTGGAGGCGCTGGCGGAGA
>DQEK01000199.1:5758-6001 GCA_003533545.1 Acidobacteriota bacterium
CGCGGCTGGAGGCGCTGGCGGAGACCCTGACGCGACTGGCCGAGGCGCTGCGGTAGCCGGTCAGCACGACGTCCTTGCAGACCCGTCCCCTTGGCCGGAGAGTACACGCCGCAGGTGCAAACATGTTCGGTAAACAGCCGCGGCTCTTGATCGCTTCGAGGGAGTCAGTGAATGCGCCTACGTGAAACCCATCTCGTCGATTCCTAGATCACATCGGTGTTGGGTGCAGAAGTGAAGACGTTT
>DQEK01000407.1 GCA_003533545.1 Acidobacteriota bacterium
CCGCGTCGGTCAAGACGCCGCTGCGACGGAACATCGCCATTTTCGCGGGACCTCAGGCGCATCCGCAGACACTCCCTTCTTCCGACTCGCGCTCACGAAACCTCACCAGCGCGCCCCGCCGCATCCATCCGAGGCAACGTCACCTCTCGCTGCGCCTGATACTTCCCCTTCTTGTCCCCGTACGAAATTTCGCAAGGCTCATCACTCTGAAAGAAGAGCACCTGAGCGATACCTTCATTCGCATAAATTTTCGCAGGCAAAGGAGTCGTATTCGAGATTTCCAGGGTCGCGGTCCCTTCCCACTCGGGCTCAAAGGGAGTCACGTTAACGATAATGCCGCACCTCGCGTACGTCGATTTACCGAGACACACTGTCAGGACGTCCCGCGGAATCCGAAAATACTCGACCGTACGCGCCAACGCGAATGAATTGGGCGGCACAATACAAACGTCCGCCTTCAGGTCGACGAACGAGCGAGGGTCGAACGCCTTCGGGTCGATGAGCGTCGAATTGATGTTCGTGAAGACCTTGAACTCGTCTGCAACCCGAATGTCGTAGCCGTACGAGGAGAGACCGAACGACACCACATCAGCACGCACCTGGCTTTCGACGAACGGTTCGATCATTCCTTCCCGCGCCCTCTCCTTGATCCATCGGTCTGACTTGATGCTCATATTCGTGGTTTTTTCGCTGCGGATTCATCCCGCACGCCACTCACCGACGCCACCACAGCGACAGGAGGGAAATACCGACACTAACCAAGAGACACGTCCCCAATGGCAGATAGATCGTCGCACCCCCGCGACGAAACACAAGATCGCCAGGTAACCGCCCGAGCGGCAATCCAGCCATTAACAGCGCACCAAGCGCAGCCACAGCCAGCCCGACCACGACCAGGCCCTTGCCCATTCGCTCCCGTGCGCTACCCCAACTCCAGACCGCGAAAGAAATAATTAAGCTCAAACGCCGCCGTTTCCGACCCGTCAGAACCATGTGTCGCGTTGTTTTCGATAGAACGCCCAAACTCGCGCCGCAAGCACCCCTCTTCCGCCTGTGCCGGGTCAGTAGCCCCCATCAGTGCCCGCCACCTCTTAATGGCATCTGGAGCCGCTAAGGCCAGCACGACAGAGGGCCCCGAGGACATAAACGTGGTCAAGTCCGAAAAAAATGGGCGCTCGCGATGAACCGCATAAAACCCTTCGGCGTCCGTCTTAGACAACCAAACCAAGCGCATAGCCACAATGGAAAAACCGGCCGCCTCAGCACGCTGCAGAATGGAGCCCGTTGACCGGGCCGCCACTGCATCTGGCTTGATGATTGCGAGAGTACGTTCCATGGATTTCCGCTTCAGCGCAGACCACCCATGATGTCGTCGAGAACCGACCGGGAAGGTCGAACGCGGCCCTCCGAAAGTGAGGCCAACGGTTCATCCACGAGATTCAGCGACGTTACAAAGTCTTCGGCCACCGGGTCCACAAAAACAAGTCCCGTCGCGAACTCACCGCGCGCACGTGTTTCGCGCAGTACGCGCATGGCTTGTGCTCGATCAGTTGCGTTGTAACCTTCATCAAGCTTCTTTAAGAACAAACGCGACCCGTCATGAAGAGTAACTTCCCGCGTCGTCCCAGGTTCGTACTCGACAGTGATGTCTTCAAAATACGGCACGAAGTCGATTTCCTCAATGGGCTCCTCATGGCTCTTCGCGTACGAATAGCTCTTCGTCGAACCCTCGTGATCGTTGAAGGTCACGCACGGAGAAAGCACATCCAACATCGCGATGCCGCGGTGGCTGAGCGCCGCCTTGAGCAACGCCGTCAGTTGTTTCTTATCGCCAGAGAATGAACGTGCGACGAACGTGGCACCCAATTCGATGGCAAGCGCACATGTGTCTATGGGAGCAAGGTCATTCACTACGCCGGTCTTGAGCGTGGAACCAACGTCGGCCGTTGGTGAAAACTGTCCCTTCGTCAGCCCGTAGCAACCATTGTCCTCAATGATGTACACCATCGGTAAATTTCGCCGCATCAGATGCACGAACTGGCCGATCCCGATGGCCCCCGTATCGCCGTCGCCGCTCACACCAATCGCCACAAGGTCCTTGTTGGCAAGCATGGCTCCTGTGCCCACCGAAGGCATCCGCCCGTGCACCGCATTAAAGCCGTGGGCTGACCCCAGAAAGTAAGCTGGACTCTTACTTGAGCAGCCGATCCCGGAGAGTTTCACAACCCGGTCCGGTTGAATCCCCATCGTAAAGCAGGCATCGACCACTCGCTCGGAAATAGCGTTGTGCCCGCATCCGGCGCACAACGTGGTCTTACTCCCACGATAGATCGGGAGTTCGAGTCCTATTCGGTTGACCTTCTTCTTCTTGGGAGACGGTGTCGCTGTCGGCACGATTCGTCCTTAGCTGGCTAAATCCTTCGTTTCACGTGGTGGTGTCAAGACCCGCAGGGAACTATTCGCCGCCAACCCCTGCATCTTGGGGCACCGCACCGGAAAATGCCGAATACTCGACACGGTATCCCTCCTGGATCAACACATCATCGGTGATGCTTCGAGCATCGATTGGCTCCCCAGAATAATGAAGAACACTCCGGAGCCGGCCGGCCAACTCGGCCCGAAGCTCAATCCGCATCAGCGTGGACATTTGCGCGTCTCGGTTCTGTTCAATCACGTACACCCGATCGTGACGTTCGATGAACGAGGCTAATGCCGAACGAAAAGGATAGGCCCGGAGTCGGTAATACGACGTTTGCAGGTCCGCCTCAGCGACTAACTGGTCGCGGCTCTCGACCACAGCCCAATGCGTGGTGCCATACGCAACGATTCCGATCCTCGCCTTGCGATTGATTTCCACAATCGGAGCTGGCATCCAATTACGGGCGGTTTCGAATTTTCTCGTTAGGCGGTCCACGTTCTTCTTGTAATCATCGGACCGCTCGCTGTATTGCCCCCACTCATTATGGCCAGACCCCCGGCAAAAATATGCGGGCATCGACGTCCCTGGGATTGAACGGTAAGTAATCCCATCGCCATCCACATCTCGATAGCGACCAAACCGCCCAATACGCTCCAAGGTGTCCTCATCCAAGACCTTACCCCGGTCCATCGGTTTGTCCGGGTACTCGAATTCGTTCGCCATCCACGTATTCATACCCAGGTCGAGGTCACTCAAAACGAACACAGGAGTTTGGAATCGCTCAGCTAGATCGAAGGCGCTAATCGCCATTTCGAAGCATTCCTCCGGCGAACAAGGGAATAACAGCGGATGACGGCTGTCACCGTGCGATAAAAACGCCGTGGACAGCACATCGCCCTGCGCGGTGCGAGTCGGCAAGCCGGTGGATGGACCAACTCGTTGCACGTCAAACACCACACAAGGAACTTCCGAATAGTAGGCCAGGCCAGCGAATTCCCCCATTAGAGAGATTCCCGGTCCGGAGGTGGCGGTCATGGACCTCGCTCCAGCCCACCCCCCACCGATGGCCATGCCCAACGCGGCGATTTCGTCCTCAGCCTGCACAACGGCGAACGTCGCTTTTCCCGTTTTTTTATCGACCCGGTACCTACGCAGATAACTGATAAGTGTCTCGCAGAGCGACGATGAGGGCGTGATCGGATACCAGGCCACCACTGTGACCCCAGCCATCAAACATCCCACCGCAGAGGCTGCGTTCCCGTCGATTAGAATTCGTCCCTGATTTCCCTCCATAGGTTCAACCCGAAAGTGGTCTCGTTTTTCCAACTTCGCATCGGCAAAGGCATAACCGACGTCGAGCGCTTCACGGTTAATCTCGACCACCTTCGGTTTCGTACCGAACTGCTTCCTGAGCGCCTTTTCCATCTCATCGATCTCGACGCCAAAAAGCTTCGCCAGAACCCCGTCATAAATCATGTTACGCACGCGTCGACGCAATTTGACGTCCCTGGACACCTCGCCGACAAGCGTATCGAAGGGGACCGGATAGAAAATTAAATCATCCCGCACAGTGTCCAACTTCAAAGGCTCGTCGTACACCACTACGGCGCCAGCCCTCAGGCCAAGCACGTCCTCCCGCGCAGTTTCGGCGTTCATCGCAACGAGGACATCGATCTCCTTCTTGCGGGCAATATAACCGTCCTTGTTGGCTCGAATCGTGAACCACGTAGGAAGGCCAGCGATATTTGACGGAAACAAATTCTTTCCTGATACTGGCACGCCCATCTGAAAAATCGATCTGAGCAACACCAGGTTAGCCGTCTGGCTCCCAGAGCCATTGACGGTTGCGACCTGGATACTGAAATCGTTGACGACAGGCTTCGTTAACGATGTGGATGGACGTTCTTCGACTGCGAGGTCGGACGCGGGCATCTAGTCCTCGAAAGGATGGAGTAACGGATCAACTGACGGCCTTCACGTACGCGCAAGCGTGATAAACCGGCTGATTCTATCACGTCAGCCGTCTTTCAATAACGAGACATCGAGAAGGCCGGTCACGAAGGCAGGCTCCGCAAGAGCCCATCGTTTGATTGAGCGAGACCCGCGCCCCGCTCGGCGTCAGCCGCCGGACCCCGACAATGCCTCGGCCACGGCGGCACCTATCCCCGAAGGGCTTTTGACCACTGTCACCCCGGCACTCGCAAGCTCGGTAATCTTCTCGGACGCGGTTCCCTGTCCACCAGAAATGATGGCGCCTGCATGTCCCATCCGACGCCCCGGCGGAGCCGTCTGACCCGCAATGAACCCGACCACTGGCTTGCTGACGGATTCGCGAATGAACGCGGCTGCGTCCTCCTCGGCCCTGCCGCCGATCTCACCGATCAGCACCACCGCGTGAGTTTCGTCGTCTTGCTCAAAGAGCTGGAGTGCATCAACGAAACTGGTGCCTATCAGGGGATCTCCGCCAATTCCAATACACGTGGTCTGGCCCAGTCCAAGCCGGGTCAACTGATGAATCGCCTCGTAGGTCAGTGTTCCGCTCTTCGAGACGATGCCAACGTTTCCTTCCTGGCAGATGTGCCCTGGGATGATGCCGGCCTTAGCCTGCCCGGCAGAGATCAACCCTGGGCAATTGGGGCCGATAAGGCGACAGGCACGTCCACGGATGAAATCCAACGCCCGCACCATGTCGAGCGTCGGGATACCCTCCGTGACACACACAATGAGTCCTAATCCGGCATCCGCCGCTTCCATCACCGCATCGGCGGCTCCGGCAGGAGGCACAAAAATCACGGACGCGTCGGCACCGGTTGCTCGTACAGCCGACTCCACGGTGTCGAAGACAGGCCAGCCCTCGTGTTTGCCACCACCCTTGCCCGGCGTTACGCCACCGACGACCGCGGTACCGTATTCGGCAGCTTGCCGCGCGTGAAAGGTCCCCTCACGACCCGTCAGGCCCTGAACCAACAGTCTGGTTTGTCCGTTGATGAGGACCGCCATCTACCTCCCTTTGCTCAAACGCCGTTCGCCAGTTCGACGACCAGCCGGGCTCCTTCGTCCATCTCGTCGACAGTCGTGAAACTCAACCCGCTGTCCCGCAGCATCCGCTTTCCTGCTTCGACGTTCGTGCCCTCCATCCGGATAACCACAGGCACACCGATACCCAGTTCGGCGACCGCCGCGATCACTCCTTCCGCAAGAATGTCACATCGAAGAATCCCACCGAAGATGTTGACAAGCACCGCCTTCACCCTCTCGTCAGACAGGAGTATCCGAAATGCACTTCTAATTTGATCCGGATTTGCTCCACCGCCAACGTCGAGGAAATTCGCCGGTTCGCCGCCTGCCAGCTTAATGACATCCATTGTGGCCATCGCCAGTCCGGCACCGTTCACCAAGCACCCGATAGTGCCGTCGAGTCGAATGTAGTTAAGCCCGTGCCTAGAGGCCTCGATCTCAAGTGTTTCCTCTTCCTCTGGGTCCCGAAGGTCGCCGAATTCAGGCTGTCGAAACGCCGCACTGTCATCAAGAGACACCTTCGCATCAAGTGCCAGAACCGCGCCGGTCTCGGTCACAACCAGGGGATTAATTTCGACCAACGAGGCGTCAGTCTCTAGAAACGCCTCGTAGACGCGCTGCACGAATGTGGCGGCGTGCCGAGCCACCTCACCCTTAAGACCAACGGCCTCCGCGAGACGCCGGGCCTGAAACGCAGTAAGACCAATCCCAGGCTCAATATGCAACCGATGGATGAGTTCGGGCGTGTCCAGCGCCACCTGTTCGATGTCCACGCCTCCAGCGGCGCTCGCCATCACTAACGGACGCTGTCTCGACCGGTCGATGAGTATGCCCAGATACAACTCATTCTCTATTTCCAGCCCTTCTTCGATCAGCAGACGAGAAACCCTCCGACCACTCGCACCAGTTTGGGCTGTCACCAGCGTCATACCCAGCATCTCCGCGGCGATACGAGCGGTCTCGACGGCACCCTCAGCAAACCTAACTCCGCCACCCTTCCCTCGCCCACCAGCGTGGATCTGGGCCTTGAGCACAACTCGGCCGCCTAGACGTTCCGCGACCTCGGCCGCCTCAGAGGCTGAAAAAACGGCTTCTCCCTGCGGCACAGCTACACCGTAGCGCGCGAGAAGTGCCTTCCCCTGATATTCGTGAATCTTCACAGTCGCAAACGTCTCTGTCTAACTGCCAGCGCTAGACGCCAAGAATCTCAACCAGTTCCTTCACAGCCGCCGCGGATTTGTCCAGAGCCGCTTGCTCGTCCTCTTGCAGGGAGATCTCCATCACTTGCTCCGCGCCACCAACACCTAACTTCACTGGCACCCCAACGTAGAGGTCGTTGATCCCGTACTCACCCTGCAAAAAGACCGCACACGGCAAGATTTTCTTCTTGTCCTTTAGAATCGCTTCCACCATCTCCACCACAGCCGACCCCGGCGCATAGTACGCGCTGCCAGTGCCGAGTAGCTTCACGATCTCTGCGCCACCATTCGCGGTACGAGTCACAATGGCTTCAACGGTCGCCTCGTCGAGCAATTGGGTGATAGGGATCCCAGCGACCGTCGAATACCTCGGCAACGGCACCATCGTGTCGCCGTGCCCACCCAACACAAACGCGTGCGTGTTCTCGACCGAAACGTTCAGTGCTTCAGCTATGAACGAACGCATGCGAGCCGAATCCAGCACGCCGGCCATCCCGACAACTCGCTCCCTCGGGAATCCACTTTCCCGATAAACCACCTGGCACATGGCGTCCAGCGGATTGGTAACGGGAATGAGTATGCAGTCCGGCGAATACCTTACGACTTCGGCCGTCACCGTTTTAATGATCCCTGCGTTCTTGTTCAGTAAGTCGTCTCGACTCATGCCCGGTTTCCGGGCCAAGCCCGCAGTCACGACCACGATGTCGGACCCCGCGGTATCAGCATAAGCATTCGTGCCAAGCACCCGCGAATCCGAACCCTCGATTGGACATGCCTCCAACATGTCAAGACCCTTACCCTGTGGCACTCCTTCGAGAATATCGAGCAAAACGACATCCGCCAGCTCCTTGTCAGCGATGCTTCGAGCCACAGTTGCACCGACGTTACCAGAACCGATGACGCTTATTTTTCGATTCATAGTCAGGTCCCTTCCTTTCACCAAACTTCGCTACGCGCTTTTAGGGCACGTCCCCGCGACGCGATTCCAGATCTTCACAGAAATTGTGGAAAACCTTGTGGAAAAATACGCCCCGCAGGGCCGACGAACCGCATCAATCGGGAACTTCTAGCGATTTGCACCATCCTGGTGCCGGATGCGAGCGATGACCGTCCCGTCGCAAACCGACAGCCATTATACTGTAGGCCTTTGGACGTCTTGGCTAGCGAGCGTGAAGCTTAGCTGTGGAGCCAGAACGTCCTGGAATTCCTACGAACGAAGAATCCCTCACAGGAATCCGGACATCATGAAGATCGTGATCGCCGACCCGCTGCCCACATCAGCTGCCGAGCTGCTCCTAGACCAAGGCTGGGAAGTCGACACCCATTCGGGGCGTCCTCCCGCCGAACTAGCCGACGCACTCACCGACGCTGTGGCACTCATCGTGCGAAGCACAACGCGTGTCGATGCCGCCTTGATTGGAGTCGCGCCTAATCTGAAAGTTGTCGGTCGCGCCGGCACCGGCGTCGACAACGTGGACCTGGAGGCCGCCAGTGCGAAGGGCATCCTCGTGGTCAACGCCCCCGGAGCCAATAGTATAAGCGTCGCCGAGCACGCGTTTGCCCTGCTGCTTGCATCTGCCCGGTCGGTGACCGAGGCCGACGCTCACATGAAGGCTCACAGATGGGAAAAGAAGAGACTCGTTGGGACGGAGGTTCGCGGCAAGACGCTCGGGGTAGTCGGCCTCGGCCGAATAGGACGTGAGGTCGTTCACCGCGGGCATGCGTTCGGAATGCGTACTGTCGCGCACGACCCGTTCATTGCGAGGCAAGTAGCGACGGAGCTCAACGTTGAGTTACTGGACCTAGACGAGCTCTGCGCCCAGGCTGATTTCATCACGTTACACCTGCCTGCCGCAGGCGACCACCCGCTCTTCGACGCCGAGCGGTTCTCGCGCTGCAAGCCGACGGCCCGCATCATCAACACGGCAAGGGGCACACTAATCGACGAGGCCGCTCTGGCCGACGCCATCACAGGTGGAACCTTCGGCGGCGCCGGCCTCGACGTCTTTCGCACCGAACCGCCCACCGCGAGTCCAGTCACCAACCTCCCTCAGGTTATAGCCACGCCCCACATCGCAGGTTCCACGCGTGAAGCCCAAGAACTCGTCGGCCTCGAAACCGCAGCTTGTGTGCGTGATTACCTGCAGGAGGGCATCGTGCGCAATGCCGTCAACTATCCGTCCCTTGCTCCGGAAGAACTTACACGTCTGCAACCGTACGCGGTACTGGCGCGACAACTAGGCACGTTTCTCGGACAGATCTCCACCGGACGCACGGAGGCCGTCGCTATCCGATACTACGGAGCTCTGTCCGACAGCAATAACGAAACCCTGGTAGGCGCCACGCTGGTCGGACTCTTTAGGACGGTGCTCTCTTCAAACGTAACGCCCATCAATGCCCGCGCAATCGCGCAGGATCGGGGCATCGAAGTAATTGAATCTCGCAGCTCGCGCGCGCGGAACTTCACGAATCTGATTTCCGTTAAGCTACATACGAGCGAGGGCGAGCAATGGGTCGAGGGAGCGGTCTTCGAACAGGCCGGTCCCAGAATGGTGCTCCTTGACGGAATCACGGTTGAAGCCCCTCTCGCCGGCACACTCATCGTCATCCGAAATAGCGACCAGCCAGGAGTGGTCGGCGAGGTCGGCATGGTTTTAGGAAGGCACGGAATCAACATTGCGACCTTTGCCTTGGGACGAAATGTCGGCGGTGCAGTAGCCATCGTGAA
>DQEK01000388.1:0-1506 GCA_003533545.1 Acidobacteriota bacterium
CTTGGGACCATCAATGTGCATGCTTCTTTACTCCCGAAATATCGCGGTGCGGCACCAATACATCGAGCGGTAATTGCCGGTGAACGGGAGACTGGAATCACAGTCATCAAACTGGTCAAGAGGATGGACGCTGGGCCCATGCTGGCGCGAGCGGTCCGGTCGATCGGACGCAATGAATCTAGTGACGAAATCCAGAGTGACCTCGCGGATATCGGTGCAAGATTGCTCGTGTCGGTTGTCGCCGATATGTCTTCCGGATGTTGCACAGAGGTTCCTCAAGACCATTCCCTGGCGACTCTGGCGCCTCGTCTCACGCGGGAAGACGGAGCCATCGACTGGAATCGTTCAGCCGGAGATGTTCATAACCTAGTGCGGGGATTACACCCTTGGCCCCATGCCTTCACCCACCTCCATGGAGAGCGACACGTCATTCTCCGAACTTCCGTTGATAGTCAAGACTCGTTTCCCCAACATCCACCGGGAACGATTTGTGTTGCACACGGCGATCGACTCCTGGTCGCCTGTGGGTCTGGCACAACAATCCGAATCAAGAAGCTTCAAACAGCGGGCCGAAAACCCCTCGCCACCCAGGCGTTCCTGAGCGGTCGGCCAATCGCTGTTTTCTCTACGTTCCGAACCAACCCGGAATTGCCATGACATCGGCTCGCCTAGCGGCTTATAGAGTTCTCTCCGAAGTTGCCCTAGGCACCGATCTGCCGGTGGCCCACACGAGGCACAGAGACATTCTTCCGGACGACCGAGAGCGTGCATTGGTCACGGAGCTGACGAATGGCACGTTGCGCTGGTTAGCGGCGCTAGATCACATTATCGCTAGCGTTAGTGCTCGACCCCTCGCAAAACTCGACGTTGAAGTGCTGCAAGTGCTTCGTCTCGGCGCGTATCAACTGGTCCATCTGGATCGCATACCCGCCTCGGCCGCAGTCGATCAGGCAGTCACGTTGGTCAGGCAAATCGGCAAAGCAAGCGCCAGAGGTTTCGTGAACGCCGTGCTACGGAAAATCGCTCGCCTTGGCGGCGATCATCGGCTTCCCACCATACCGACCGCGACTGCGAGTCGGCACGAAATCATCTCATACCTGAGCATCACTTGCTCCCACCCAGAGTGGCTCGCCGAACGTTGGCTTAGTCGCCTGGGAAGGGATTCTGCCATGGCCCGAGTTCGATTCAATAATCAGATTCCAGCACTGACGCTGCAGGTTAATCGACTCCGAATCGCGCCGACCGCGCTCGCGCAGCAACTGAATGCACATGGGGTTCAGACCGAACCTACTCGTTTCGCCAGTCATGGACTCGCTGTAGTATCTGGCAATCCCCTTCGTACGCCTTTGGCACAGCGTGGGCTGTTTGAAGTTCAAGATGAAGCCAGCCAACTCGTTGCCGAGTTGGCAGGTGCACGCCGTGGAGAACGTGTTCTCGATGGATGTGCCGCCCCAGGGGGGAAAACGATCGCGTTAGCTACCGGCGTCGGTTCAACTGGCACAGTGG
>DQEK01000388.1:1805-3033 GCA_003533545.1 Acidobacteriota bacterium
AGCTACCGGTGTCGGTTCAACTGGCACAGTGGTTGCGGCGGACCTGCGTCCAGCTCGGGTGCGTCTGCTCCGAGCAACGGTCCAGAGGTTCGGCAGGCAGAACGTTCCGATTGTTCGGCACGACCTTCGCCACCCGCCGTTCTTAGACGCGTTTGACTGTGTACTGGTGGATGCACCCTGTTCCGGACTCGGAACGATTCGTAGGGATCCAGACATCCGATGGCGTCGAACGCCGGTCGATCTGGCGCATTA
This sequence comes from Acidobacteriota bacterium, assembly GCA_003533545.1. GTDB lineage: Bacteria > Acidobacteriota > Vicinamibacteria > Vicinamibacterales > UBA8438 > DQEK01. The sequence continues at coordinate 2,058 of DQEK01000388.1, forward strand.
CGCGGACGCTCAACGCGCGTTACTCGCTCAAGCAGCCAAAACCGTTCGCCCTGGGGGAAGGCTTGTCTATGCGACGTGCTCAAGTGAGCCTGAAGAAAACGAGGAAATCGTGGAAGCATTCTTGGCAGACCACCCATCTTACGAGCCGATTCATCCCGAACGCATAGGAGCAATTTCACCTGGCCTCGGCGCCGTTCTAAACGCCGACGGAAACCTGTCCACTAGTCCCGAGGCACACGCGCTGGAATCGTTCTTCGGGGTGATACTCCTCCGGCAACCCAAAGGCGCTCGATTGTCACCGTGACGCAATCGACAACCTGTAGTATTTTGTGGAGAGAGATGCCTTCCGGACTCGGAAACCCGCTGTCTCTCAGTGCCGGTCACGGTCCCGCGAAGGACAAGACCCCGCGCGCTCCCAAACGTCGGTTGCTCCGACTAGGAGCTCTCCTCGCATTGCTCGGCGGGTTGGGCTTGGCGTTTGCGGCGTTTGCAGTTCTCGGGCTGCAGTTGGCGCTCCGGCTCCGAGAGGTGCCGGTGCCAGACCTCTCCGGACGAACCGTTGAAGAAGCGGCCCAAGCGCTCTCCGAGATCCAACTTGGAATCCGCCTTGAGCCACTGTCCCAGATTCATCCGACCATTCCCGCGGGACACATTTCCTCGCAAGAGCCGGCCTCCGGGCTAAGCACGCGAAGCCAACGAAGCGTGAAGGTCTGGCTTAGTTCTGGACCGAGCGCTGAATCAGTGCCTAGACTCATTGGCCAGACCGAAGCTGGTGCGCGTAGCAGGCTTGAGGAGGACGCGCTCGGTTTTCGGGGCGTTTCTGAAATACGGTCGGCACGATATGCCACTGAAGCTGTGGTGGGGCAAGACCCTCCCCCAGACGCGGCGGCACCCGGCGTGTCAGTGCTCATCAACCGAGGCGAGCGCGGAGCGACTTATGTCATGCCTGACCTAATCGGCGTCTACGAATCTAGTG
>DQEK01000438.1 GCA_003533545.1 Acidobacteriota bacterium
TGCAGGCGCTCGTGCAGTACAACGACCGACGTGATTTGTGGTCTTCAAATGTTCGCTTTGGCCTTTTGGCGGATGCGAACACGGGGTTGTTCGTCGTCTACAATGACATTCGCTATTTCGACGACGTTCTCGGTCAACGATTTACCCCGTCCGCGCAGGGCGGACGTACGCTTACTGTCAAATACAGCCACGTATTTGATGTCTTACGATAGGTGCGGGTCGCGACCTAGGTGTGCTAGCGATCTTTTTTCGCTGGCACAGCGGCGTCTGTCCAAACAAGGCGTCGAGGGTCTCTCTTCTACTGGGCCACGCTATACTCCCTCTCTCGTTCCTGCGTAATTTCGGAGGTATGCATGGCGCTCGCGAGTGGCACCCGCGTGGGTATCTATGAGGTCACCGGCAAGATCGGTGAGGGCGGGATGGGGGAGGTGTATCAGGCACGCGACACCACGCTCGAGCGCGATGTGGCGCTGAAGGTCCTTCCCGAGGCATTTACTGCTGACCCCGAGCGGCTTGCCAGATTTCAACGAGAAGCCAAAGTTCTCGCTTCCCTGAATCATCAGAATATCGGTGGCATTTACGGACTGGAGAGCACCGAGGATGTCCAGGCGCTCGTCTTGGAGTTAATCGACGGGCCGACGTTGGCTGACCGGATTGCCAATGGGGCTATTCCGCTTGACGAGGCGCTGGGTATTGCGAAGCAGATTGCCGAGGCGTTAGAGGCTGCTCATGAACAGGGGGTTATTCACCGCGATCTGAAGCCTGCAAACGTCAAATTGCGGTCGGACGGAACCGTGAAGGTGCTCGATTTCGGACTGGCGAAAGCGGTCAAACCGACTGTTGAGGCCGACGTGTCCGATGCTCCAACGTTAACCACGAGTGCGACCCAGCAGGGGATGGTACTGGGGACTGCGGCCTATATGTCGCCGGAACAAGCCAAAGGCTTGCCGGTCGACAAGCGCACGGATGTGTGGGCTTTTGGGTGTGTCTTTTACGAAATGCTCACGGGAGCCCGTGCGTTTCCTGGTACTGACGTATCGGAAATCTTCGCATCTATCCTGGCACGGGAACCGGACACGGCGGTGCTTTCTGCCGACGTCCCGAAAGCTCTCAGGAGATTATTGCGCCGCTGTCTGGAGAAGGATCAAAAACGTCGCCTACGTGACCTCGGTGACGCAATTGCCGATCTTGAGGAGCTTCCAGACGACGCTCCTGTTCAGGTTCGACCCGTAGTTTCCACTGGCGCGGGCACATGGGGTTGGCGTGGTGCAGTCGTCGCGGGTTTGGCTTCGCTGTTGGGGGCCGCGGCAGCTCTCATCGGAACGACGTTCCTGGGGGCAGGTCCCGAAGACGACCGTCAGGTAGTCCGTTTTGCAGTGACGCCAAGGCTAGGCGAATATCTGGACATTAACGCCCAGGATACAGACCTAGCGGTGTCGCCAGATGGAACCAACATTGTTTACGCTGGTTCAATCGAAGGTCAGCGAACGCTTCTCGTTCGCGCATTCGACCAAATCAACCCGACAACACTGGAGGACTTGGGGAGCAATCCCAACACACCGTTTTTTTCACCGAACGGGGAGTGGGTAGGTTTTTTTGACCGAGCCGTATCACTCAGAAAAGTCCCTACCGACGGCGGTCCGCCGGTGACGGTTGCTGACATGCCTGGCCAGGGAAGGGCCCGTGGCGCGAGCTGGGCTCCTGATGACACGATCATTTTTGCCACCGCCGGTGCAGGCAACGGGCTATGGCGCGTGTCAGCCAACGGGGGAGCACCCGACGCCTTAACGACGCCAGATCCACAACAGGGAGAGAGCCACGTCTGGCCCTCCGTCCTTCCCGACGGTAGCGCGGTCCTGTTTACGATTACGTCTGCTGAACGCCAAGATTCTCAAGTTGCCGTGCTTTCTCTCGAAACGGGAGAGCAACAGGTACTGATCGAGGGAGGTAGCAACCCTCACTACGCGTCAACCGGGCATTTAGTGTACGGCGCTAATGGGTCGCTGAATGCGATGGTTTTTGACGCCGGGGCCCTCACCGTTTCGGGGGACGCCATTCCAGTGCTGCAAGACGTGAATATGAAGGGCTCTGGCGCGGTGAACTTCAGTGTGTCGGTGACAGGGGCCCTAGTGTTTGTTCCCGGTGGCCCAACGTCTGAGTTAACACTGGCGTGGGTCGACCGGGCTGGAGCAATGGAGCCGTTGCGGGCAGCACTGGGTCTTAACGGGTGGCCGCGTTTGTCACCGGATGGAAATCAAGTCGCCATGATTATGACCGGTCCGGGGAGTTCTGGTGGCGATGTGTGGATTCGGAATCTTGAGCGCGATCTTGATTCTCGACTGACGGCGACGGGGCCGAACCTTTTCCCAATCTGGACTCAGTCTGGCGAGCGAGTGACGTTTGCGGGATTTCGAGATGGTCGATACCAAGTGTACTGGACCGCGGTGGATGCCGGTATTGCAGAGGAGCTGCTTCTCGGGGGCGATGGGAGTTTCTTTCCCGCGTCCTGGAGTGGGGGGGATGAGTCGCTGGTCTATTACATGAGTCCCGGTTTGGTTGATCGAAACCTCGGTGTTATGGCGGCGGATGGGAGCACGACCCCATTCTTGGCAACGGAATTCAACGAACGCGCTCCGCGCCTGTCTCCGAATGGTCAGTGGGTCGCCTACGTCTCTAATCAGTCAGGAGACGATCAGGTGTATGTCCGCTCATTTCCGGATTCCGCTCAAATGCTCCAGGTGTCCACGCAGGGCGGTTCGGAGCCGGTGTGGTCGCCTGATGGCACAGAGCTCTTTTATCGCAACGGTGATGAGATGCTGACGGTAGAGGTTGAAGGGACCACTGATGCTGAATTTGGGATACCGAATCCCCTCTTTGAGGGAACCTACGAGGCAGATCCCAATGGTATTGGCGTCGCGAACTACGATGTTTCGCAGGACGGTCAGCGGTTCCTTATGGTGAGTCGAGACAGTCGATCCGAACGCTTGTCCTTGGTAGTTGTCGAGAACTGGTTTGAAGAACTAAAGGAACGGGTCCCCGTCCCTTAGGGAGCGCTTTGCCCGCCAGTGGCACGTCGTGCACTCGGTAGGGGTGACGCTCGCATTCCTCTTGTGGTGGCCGGCCGAGAGCTCAAGTGCACGCTGGTGGTCTTGGGGTGGTGCCGCCGTGCGTGTTGTCATCGAGCGGCGCATACACACGCATGTCGTGTGGCTCGTGTGCGCGTGGCTGTTTACCCATGTCTGTTGTGACTAAGGACGTTGTCGCGAAGTATCTCCAGGGTTACGCCGAGCCTGAGTCGACGTTTGGACGACGACTCGATCGGCCCACCGATCACATTTTGGTGATCCCGGCGCAAGATGAGTCGTCTTCCCTTATGAAGGGGATTCAACCCGCTTTGAGTGCGGCCAGTACGCGAGGCAGCCGCACTCTGTGCATTGTGGTTGTCAACGCTACTGACGCGGACGGCCCAGGAGTGCATGCCCGAAACGAGGCTTTGATAGAGACCCTCAAAGGTTGTTTCCAGGCCGTGTTGCTGCACGGTCCGTGCGAAACGCCGTGCTGGTATGCCGA
>DQEK01000259.1 GCA_003533545.1 Acidobacteriota bacterium
AATCCAAGAGCCGGGCGTCATCTTGCCGTTTTTGAGCCCTCTACCGGAGACATGACGCTGATCGGCACCTGCTACAGCACGCATCACCTGATCTTCGCTGAGGATGAGGACAACACCCTTTGGACGAGCGGTGGTGGGCAGGTTATCGGGTGGTTGAATACGAAGTTGTTCTTGGAGACCGGTGACGAGGTGCTAGCACAGGGTTGGAGCCCGTTAGTGCTCGATACCAACGGAAATGGACGGCGTGATGCCTATGTAGAGCCCGGAGAGCCGATTGATCCCTCACTTGACGCGCGGATTCGCTCGGGTTTTTACGGGGTTTCTGTGGACCCGAATGACGGGTCCGTGTGGGGTTCGTCTCTGGGAATGCCAGGCGCGCTCTTGCGTTTCGTTCCAGGAGACAACCCGTCAGAGACAGGTCTCACCGAGGTCTACGAGGTGCCTTGGGAGAACCCCGGTGCATCCGTGCAGGGTTATTCCCCGCGTGGGATGGACATTGCCAGGGACGGGGTCGTTTGGACACCACTAGCGAGCGGTCACCTTGCCAGTTTCGATCGGAGCAAGTGCACTGGGGCGCTCAACGGGCCTGAAGCCACCGGCCAGCACTGTCCGGAGGGTTGGACGCTCTTTGAGGAGCCGTTGCCGAAGATGAAGGGAATCACCGAGTCGGGTAGTTCCGAGGGAAGCTACTACGCATGGGTCGACCAGTTCGATACCTTTGGCTTAGGGCGTGATGTGCCGATCAGCACTGGTAACGCGTCCGAGGCGCTCTTGGCACTCAGAGACGGTGAATGGATCGTGATGCGGGTTCCTTACCCGCTAGGTTTCTACACGAAGTGGCTGGATGGCCGGATTGACGATCCGAACATCGGGTGGAAGGGCAAGGGGTTGTTCGCGACGTGGAGTACTCGCGCGCCGTTCCACGCCGAGACCGGCAAGGGCACCTCGAGTAAGGTGGTCAGATTCCAGCTGCGTCCAGATCCGCTGGCAAAGTAGAGCGGGTGGCTATGAGACGGGCTGTGAGCTGGGCCGCGGTGCTGTGCGCCTGCGGTCTTGTCCAGGTCTTGCAGGCGAACGATTGGCCAGAGTGGCGCGGTGCCGGTCGCCTCGGAGTGCTGCGGGAAACTGGTCTTGTCGAGACATTTCCGGAGGAGGGTCTTCCGGTATCCTGGCGCACCCCAATTCACAGTGGCTATTCGGGCCCGGCGGTCGCGGATGGTCGGGTTTTCATCACGGATGCGCGCCGGCCGGATCCCCGCTCGACAGCGGTGGTGGAACGGGCCTTGGCACTCGATGAGCAAACCGGCGAAGTGCTCTGGGCGCATGAGTGGGCGGCCGACTATGCCGGGTTACAACTGGTCTACGCGATCGGGCCACGGGCCACCCCAACGGTCGACGAAGACCGGGTATATGTACTCGGCGCGATGGGACACCTATTGGCATTGCGTGTTGAAGACGGGCTGGTGCTCTGGCAGAAGAACTTTCCCGATGACTTCAACACCGCGGTGCCGTCATGGGGAATGGCCGGGGCGCCATTGGTCGATGGCGATCGGTTGATCTGTCTTGTAGGTGGCGAGCCGGATGCCAAGGTGATGGCGTTCGACAAGCGCACCGGCCAGGAACTTTGGCGAGCTCTGTCGTCGGACTGGGAGCCTGGCTACAGTCAGCCGATCATTATCGAGGCTGGTGGGGTCAGACAGCTCATCGCTTGGCACCCTCGAGACATCAGTTCGTTGAATCCGGAGACAGGCGAGGTCTACTGGGAGGTGCGCCATATCGTTGACATGGGTATCAACCCAGCTACTGCCGTCCCTAGTGGAGAGCATTTGTTTGTGACGTCGCAGTACGGCGGGGCTCGTATGCTCCTGCTCGACAAGACTACCCCCAGTGCACGCGTGCTCTGGGAAGGCGTTGGCGAGAGTGACCCGGAGTATGGATTCGATTTCAATACCTTGAACTCGGTCATTAGTACCCCGGTCATCGACGGGGCTCATGTGTATGGTGTCGATGGGCATGGGGTGCTGCGTTGTCTCGAGTTGGAAACGGGACGTCGCGTGTGGGAGACCGAAGCGTTGATAGGCGAGAGCACCAACTGGGCAACTGCGTTCTTTGTCCGGCACGAAGGGCGCTACTTCATCAATACGGACACGGGGGACCTGGTCATTGCCGAGTTGTCACCCGACGGCTACCGTGAAATCAGTCGCACACGGTTGATCGAACCGACGCATCCCTACGTTCGCCGGCGGCAATCTGGTGCTGCCGTGAACTGGTCACACCCGGCCTATGCGAACTCCCATATCGTTGCTCGCAACGACCACGAAATGGTTCGGCTCTCGTTGGCACAGGACGACTAGGGTGCACGGTCTGCCCGCTGGGTCCTTCGCGCTGGTGGGGCTGTTTGTGGGGTTGTTGATGGCGTCGGAGGGTTATGCCCAGCCTGAGACTGATAGTCCCCGTCGCATCGTAGTGCTCTCTGACTTGCACATGGGTGCGGGGCGTGCCCCGTCGGGGGAGTGGCACCCTCGAGAAGACTTCAGGTGGGCAGACGATCTCAGGCTGTTTCTGGGAGCGATTGCGGAGGAAACGGATGTTCCGACTGATCTGATT
>DQEK01000215.1:0-130 GCA_003533545.1 Acidobacteriota bacterium
CACTCAACCGCCGCTGCCTCATCCTTAGGGAGCACCAGGCCCTCAACATACATCTCTCCGAGAGCGAACTGAGCACCCGCAACACCTCGGTCTGCCGCCAGACGGGTCCACGTCAGCGCCTCGGCATCAC
>DQEK01000215.1:524-1577 GCA_003533545.1 Acidobacteriota bacterium
CCTCGCGACATACATGCTCCCGAGACTGACCTGCGCACCTACATGCCCCTGCTCCGCTGCGAGATGCATCCACCGCATCGCCGCCATCGCATCCTGTAGAACACCTCGGCCAGTGCCATACATTCCCCCAAGACTGAACTGCGCTTCAGATGAGCCTTGCTCTGCTGTTCGGCGAATCCAGCGCATCGCCTCAGCGTGACCCTGCTCGGCTGCCTGGCGGTACCAACGCGCTGCAGCCACCGCATCCTCAGTGACACCACGCCCATCGGTGTACGCAAAACCGAGATTGAACTGCGCCTCGGCAAACCCTTGCGTCGCTGCCCTCAGGTACCAATCCACGGCCACGGCCTCGTCATGCGTAACACCAAGGCCATACCAATGCATAAAACCGAGTTCGTACTGCGCCCCCACCTCACCTCGTTCTGCGCGTGAGCGTAGATCATCAATTTGTTGTCTAGTGAGTTCCCTTGGCTGTCGATCTTGCGGCGCGCAACTTAGCGTGTTCAGAACCACAAGACCAAACCCGACCAAGACAAAAATAAGGCGATTAATATGGCGACCGCTCATAGCGTCCTTCCAATAACCATGACGAAGCAGGCAGCTATCAAAATTCTACTGCTGGGAGGAAAGTGGTTCAATGTGAGAACTCAGATACACAGAGTCGAAGGCCTTTGCCTGGGGGTCCGGGAATCGCATTCGTGACTCTTGCCTACCTAAAGTATGATCGAGTCAAGCGATGACCCTTCTTTGGCAGCACGAACGGCAGTTCGGTAAAAGCGTCGGTGGCATACTGCTACTTATCGGTGGATACCTCGTGTGGCGCCACAATTCACCGCTCATCGGACCCAGCCTCCTCGCGACCGGGGCCCTTCTTGTGATTCTCGGTACGGTCGCACCCCGTGTACTCGTCTATCCGCGTCGAACTTGGATGGCGATGGCCGAAGCACTGGGGTTCGTAAGCACCCGCGTTATCCTGGGTCTTGTCTTCTTCGTCATTCTGACTCCAATGGCCCTAGTTAAGCGTTGGGCCGGGTCAGACCCACTTGGGCGCCG
>DQEK01000215.1:1953-3932 GCA_003533545.1 Acidobacteriota bacterium
CCAACACATCTTGAGAAGATGTTCTAACGGGCGCATCACGCCGAGGAGACCTGACGTAAATGGCCAAAATCCAAGTGCTCATCGAATTCTGGGAATTTTTACGCTTCAACAAAAAGTACTGGATGCTACCTATCGTCATCGTGCTGGTGCTCGTGGGCTTACTCATCGTTATGGCCCAGGGATCGGCAGTTGCACCGTTCATCTACACCCTTTTCTAGATGACCTCAGTTCTCGGTATCTCGGCGTACTATCACGATTCAGCCGCATGCCTAATCGTTGACGGCGAGATCGTTGCCGCGGCGCAGGAGGAGCGGTTCACACGTAAGAAACACGACTACTCTTTCCCGAGCCACGCGATCGGCTACTGCCTCCAAGAAGCCGGTCTGGCGCCAGACGAATTGGACTACGTCGGTTTTTACGACAAGCCACTCGTTAAGTTCGAGCGACTCCTAGAAACGTATCTTGATTATGCGCCCGCAGGCTTTCCTTCATTTCTGAAAGCGATGCCTCTGTGGATGAAAGAGAAATTATGGCTACCTGACCTGATCCGTCGCGAGTTCGCCACACTCGACGGGTCCGACGAGCCTAAGGCAATAAAACGCCGGGCAAAAGATTTTAAGTGGCGCCTGTGCTTCGGCGACCATCATGAATCCCACGCAGCGTCAGCCTTCTATCCGTCACCTTACGAGGAAGCGGCAATCGTGACAGTCGACGGCGTTGGAGAGTGGGCAACCTGCTCAGTCGGACGCGGTTGCGGCTCTGAAATCACACTGTTGCACGAATTACGTTTTCCGAACTCACTGGGCCTCCTGTACTCCGCGTTCACGTATTTTGCAGGTTTTAAGGTCAACAGCGGCGAGTACAAGATCATGGGCCTAGCGCCCTATGGAGAGCCGACCTACGTGTCGCTCATCAAGGACAAGCTGCTTGATATTAAGGACGACGGCTCCGTCAGGCTCCATCAGGAATACTTTAGCTACTCGCAAGGCCTCCGAATGACCGGGAAGGCCTTCGAACGCCTATTGGGTGGTCCACCCCGCCAACCAGAATCGCTTATCACCCAACGCGAAATGGACCTCGCAAGATCGATCCAGGATGTCACTGAAGAAATTATGCTGAAAATTGTCAGCTTCGCACATCGGGAGACCAATCTCCGGCATCTCTGCCTCGCTGGCGGCGTCGCTCTGAACTGCGTTGCCAACGGTCGCTTACTTCGAGAGGGGCCATTCGAGGACGTGTGGATTCAACCCGCAGCCGGCGATGCTGGTGGCGCGCTTGGTGTTGCCCTCGCCATCTGGCATCGCTACCTCGGAAAACCACGCACCTCACCAGAAAAGCGTGGCACATGGGTCTCACCTAAACAGTGGGCGGTTCGCACCCCGAACGGTGGCGCCCCGTCACTCGACAAGACGGTTCGGACCCCAATAACGCCCCCTCCGTATGCGGATGCGATGAAGGGAGCATATTTGGGGCCACAGTATTCAAGCAACCATATTCGCCAAGTGCTCAACGACAAACACCGTCCATATCAGCAGGTCGACCGCGCGCTTCTTCCTGATACTGTCGCGGAATTCTTGGCCGAGGGAAACGTCGTGGGACTCCATCAAGGACGCATGGAGTTCGGCCCACGAGCTCTCGGTGCCCGTAGCATCATCGGCGACCCGAGGTCCTCGAAGATGCAGTCACTGATGAATCTAAAGATTAAGTACCGCGAAAGTTTCCGACCTTTCGCCCCTAGCGTTTTGCGCGAGCATGTCGCTGAGTGGTTTGACTTCGAGGGTGACTCACCATACATGTTGTTAGTCGGCGGCGTTAACACAAGGATACGGCGGAAGATGACCAAAGAAGAAGAACAGCTCTGGGGTATCGAGAGGCTCAATGTGCCCCGTTCTGAGATTCCTGCTGTGACCCACGTCGACTATTCCGCTAGGATTCAGACGGTTCGGCGCGATGTCGCTCCTCTCTACTGGGAGATCATC
>DQEK01000354.1 GCA_003533545.1 Acidobacteriota bacterium
GCGTCCACCATCGGCGGAGCAGTGGCCTCACGGCTCTTGTGGCGGCCGAACGGCGGTTGCCCTCGCTGGCGGGTCACCGGCGTGAGCATCAGGAGCGCAAGCAGTCCGAGCCCTACAGCCGCACCCAGCACCACCACTTCGTCGGCGCGGACAGAGCGCATCGCGACGCTGCGGTTGTTTCGCTCCGTCGACCTTGCCAATTCGACATGGGCTGCGACCTCAGAGGTCAGTTCGAGGCCGTCGCTAAAAATGAGGTCAGATGCGAGAAGCGATTGTTGGAGATCCGTGTGCTCTCGCGCACGTTGGTCGAGGCGCTCCAGATCGGCGATGGTCGCTTCAGCAGCCTTGAGGGCTTCTATTGAGGCGTCGTCGCTCGCGAGCCGACCCAAATTTTCGAGACCGTCGCGGACTGCGTCTAGGTAACTATCGACCCGGGACGTCCAATAACCCCGATCTTGACCCGCTGCGACATAGGCTTGCTGAGCGGCGCGAAGATCCCCGAGAGCGAGAGTCAGTGCCCAGCTGAGGTCGGTGAAGACGCGCTCGACGCTGTGTTGATTGTTGAGGGCTAGTTCGGAACGGCGAAGCTCCTTTCCCGCAAACCCAACAGTCACGAGTGCCGTGAGCGTGATTGCGATCCGAACCCAACGCCGTGCCATCCTGAGCAGCTACTATAACATTGGCGGCCAGCGGGAAAGCACAACACCGCGTCGGACTGCGATTGGCGCAGGTCCGTGGCGCCTAGTGTGGAGTCGACGGCTCGTTTTTACGGATTGCTATGATCACGCCAGGGACGCGTGCCGCCGCAATTGTTAATCCGGTCGCTGGTCCCGCGGTGAATAGGACCCGCAACCGTCAGTCCAGTGATCTTGTCAAACGTGCGTTCGCCGATGAGGCCACAGCGTGTGAAGTCGTCTTTACTAAATATGCTGGGCACGCCAGGGAATTGGCGTCAAATTTTGCCAGCCAGGGTGTCTCGCCCATCATCGCCTGGGGTGGCGATGGCACTGTAAACGAAGTCGCATCGGCGCTGGCGTTTCAGCCCGCCGTACTCGGAATCGTACCGACCGGGTCAGGAAACGGACTCGCTCGTGAGCTGGGAATTAGTCTCGATCCGTCCGGCGCCCTCGCGACGGCGGTGCACGGCCGGGACCGAACCATTGACATCGGGGTTTTAGGTGGACGCACGTTCGTCAACTTGGCAGGTGTGGGTTTGGACGCGGCGGTGGCGGAGACCTTCGGCCAGCTCGCCGGGCGCGGGCTCCGTCGCTATGTGCAGGCCACCATGGCAACGGTTTTTCGCTACGAACCGTCAACCTATGTTCTGACGTTTCGGGAAAACACGTGGCAAACCTCCGCGCTCATGGTCGCCTTCGCGAACGGCACCCAATACGGCCACGGCGCAAGTATTGCCCCTCACGCGAGGCTCGATGACGGCCTGCTTGATCTAGTCGTCATCGCGCCGCGAAACGGGCTGCGGGTGCTCTGGGGTGCGCGCCGGCTGTTCACCGGGACGATTGCTCAAGATCCAGACGTGAGGACGGCGACCGTGGACAGCGCCACGATTGCGTCTGAGCAGCCGATCCGTTTCCATGTTGACGGAGAAGTCGTGTGCGGCGGTAGGTCGCTAACTGCAGTAACGCATCATGCGGCCCTACGGGTCAGAGTGCCCCGGTAGAGCACACATGCGACCTGGCATCCAATCGCCCGCAGGGCCGAAGTTAAGAACCGGTGTCCGCGCCCCGTTCACTGGAGCGCGACCGTAGGATGGCGTAGGTAGGTAAGCCGATACCGTCGAGACGCTGTAAGACTTCTTTCGCAGGGGAAGCGTCGAGATCTTCGGCTTGAAACTTGACCTTCACGTAGTTTTCAAGGCCCGATTGCACGGAGGTATCCTTGAGCGTGGTCCTGTCCATGGTCAGACAGTTCTTGCACCATGTTGCCCACATGTCCACGAGCACCAGCTTGTCTTCCGCTTGGGCCGCTTCCAGTCCTTGGCCGAGCGAGGCGTACCAGCCCTCGTCCAAAAGCTCCTGCACGCTGTTTGCTACCTCTGCAGGATCGACCCATCGTTGGGCGATCAACCCATAGCCGAGGTAACCGTAGTAGATAGCGGTGCCGAGGATGAAAACCCCGAAGGCATGTTTGACATGCGCCATCCAAGGTCCTGGTTTCGGCATGAACGATAGTCCGGCACCTGCCACTGGCCACGGCAACGCCATCCCGATGCCGAGGAAAAACGGCAGCACGAGCGCAACCGCCGTGCCGGTGTTGTAGAGGTTGCTCGAAAAGACAATGACTTGGATGACCACGGGAGCCACGCAGGCACCGGCGAGCAATGCGGCCACCGCACCCATCCCGAATGCGACGAGGAATGAGCCGCCTTCGTTTCCGCCTCGGGACAGTTTGGACTGCAAACGTGAGAAATCGATGGACACCACGTCGAACATCGCGAGCCCGAGCACGACGAACAGCCCGGCGATGCTCAAATTGAACCAGGGACACGAGTTGATCGTTCCGAATGTGCCCGCGGTCAGGATGA
>DQEK01000349.1:0-146 GCA_003533545.1 Acidobacteriota bacterium
TGCTCATCGATCTTAAGATCCAAGTTTAGGTTCACCGCAGCCCGCTGCTCGCTTTCGGGCTCCTCGCCTTTGAGTTCTTGAACCGTCTGCTCAAGCAACTTGATATACAGGTCGAACCCAACCGACTCCATATGCCCGCTCTGGTC
>DQEK01000349.1:483-2033 GCA_003533545.1 Acidobacteriota bacterium
CCGCCGAGCAGATTGCCTGCCCCCCGGATCTCAAGGTCAAGAGCCGCAACCCGAAAGCCGCTACCTAGATCACTGAACTCCCGGATGGCAGAAAGCCGCTGGCGGGCAACGGGCGAAAGTGTTGCCTCTGGCGGCACCAACAAATAGGCATACGCTCGCCGGTTAGACCGTCCCACCCGCCCGCGCAATTGGTACAGCTGCGCGAGCCCGAACCGCTCGGCGTGGTTGACGATAATGGTGTTGGCGTTTGGGATGTCGAGGCCGTTTTCGATGATGGTGGTCGCCAACAGCACATCGTACTTGTGCTGCACGAAATCGACCATGCACCGTTCGAGCTGTCCCTCCTGCATCTGCCCGTGGGCCACCGCCACACGCGCCTCAGGCAGCAGGCGCGTCAGCAGTTCACCTAAGGCGTAAATGGAACTGACCCGACTGTGGAGAAAGTACACCTGCCCGCCGCGGTCGAGTTCGGTTCGGATGGCGCTAGCAATAACCTGATGATCGAAGCGCACGACGTTAGTCTGAATGGCTTGGCGGTCTTTCGGCGGCGTTTCAATGACGGACATATCCCGGATTCCCACCAATGACATATTCAGGGTGCGGGGAATTGGAGTGGCGGTCATCGTGAGGACGTCCACTCGCCGCCGCATCTGCTTGATGCGTTCTTTGTGAGCGACCCCGAAACGCTGCTCTTCGTCGACGACCAGCAAGCCCAAATCGCGAAACCGCACGTCTTTCGACAGCAGTCGATGCGTCCCGACGATGATGTCGAGTCTACCGCTCGCCAATTCGCCCAAGGATTGCTTTTGTTCGGCACGCCCACGGAACCGGCTGACCAGATCGATCCGGACCGGGAAAGCGGCAAATCGGTCGGTCAGCGTCTTGTAGTGCTGAAACGCCAATACCGTGGTCGGCGCAAGTATCCCAACCTGTTTACCGTCCATCACCGCTTTGAACGCCGCACGCATCGCCACTTCCGTCTTGCCATACCCAACATCCCCACATAGCAAACGGTCCATCGGCGTGGGCGCCTCCATGTCCCGACGGATGTCGGCTATGGCGGCCTCCTGTCCAGCTGTTAACTCGTACTCAAAGGCGTCACCAAACTCGCGGTGCCAGTGCGTGTCTGCACCAAAGGCATGCCCGGGTATTGCCCTACGCGACGCATACAGTTTCAAGAGTTCCTCGGCCATGTCACGCATGGCCTTACGTACTTTGGTCTTAGTTTTTGCCCAGGAGGCGCCACCGAGCCGGTCAAGCGACGCTTTCGTAGACCCGGTGTATTTCTGTAAGAGATCGAGTTGCTGCACGGGGACGAACAATTTGTCCTGTCCCGCATAACGCAACTCCATGAATTCGTGTTGTTCAAGCCCGACTGGGATCTGTTTGAGACCCACAAACATCGCGACCCCGTGGTCCACGTGAACGACAGGGTCGCCAACCTTTAAATCACGGAAATCTGAAACGAACGACTGAGAGGGGTTGTTGCGGCGCCCTCGTACTCGACGTTCCTCATCGAACACGTCCGGCTCAGCAAAAACCTGGACCCC
>DQEK01000349.1:2410-5231 GCA_003533545.1 Acidobacteriota bacterium
TGCAGCGTCAGGCCCCTCGTTAGCCCGATCGATCAACTGACCTCGCACATCGTAATCGGCCAACAATTCGATGACCCGCTCGGCTCGGCCTATAGTGCCTGCTACCAGCAGGACAGTCTCGCCACGCTCGCGGCTGCGTACAATCTCTTCTGTCCAGTCGCCGAAGCGACCGTGAAACTCAACGACCGGCTGACACGCGACGTGCCGGACCCGCCTCGCCGAGCCCTGATCCTCCCAAAGCTGTTCCAACCGCGCAGCGGTGTCGAGCCAAGCTTCCAGCGTCTGCCCATCTACGAGCAGTTCCTCGGGGGGCAGCGCGGATTCGCCTCGGGCTTCCGCGTCAGCAAATCCGGTTGCCGCCTGTCTCAGACATGCCGCAACGGTGCGCCGTGATTCGTCCGCTTCGGAAAGATAAACCCTTGCCCCAGACCCCTGGGTCAGGTAGTCACCGAACCAGGCCGAGCGGTCGAGCTCCATCCCGTCGCCGTCCTCAAGTTCGAACAGCTCTCGCAGCAAGACAATATCCGCCCGGTCCAAGGACTGCGTCGACCGCTGTGTCGAAGGATCAAATCGGCGAAGCGACTCAAGGCTGTCCCCCGCGAATTCGGCCCGGATCGGTTGGTCATCACCGGCCGGGAAAAAATCGACCACGCCGCCGCGGACGCAAAATTCACCGTGGGCTTCAACCGGATCTTCCGGCGTGAACCCGGCGTCGGCGAGTTGGTCACCCAAGGCGGGCGGCTCAAGCAGTGCTCCAACCACGAGGCCACGCCCGGCGGTCAAAATGCGAGAGGGGGGACTGAGACGTGGAACAAGCGCGGCTGCAGCCGCGACCACAACCCTGGCCGATCCACGGGCCAAGGCGTGCAGTGCTTGTCCTCGGGCCGAAGCTACGTCAAAGTGTGGAGCAAGCCCGCGGTACGGATCAACCTCGTGTGACGGGAACGGGAGCACACTACGACCGAGGTCGTAGCTCGAGAGGCTCTCCATACCCCCTAGGAAAAAACGGATGTCGGCGGTCATCTGGTCGACGTCTCCGTCAGTGGGCACAACGACCACCTGGGAGCCTCCACCAGCCGCACCCGCTATCGCGAATCCCTTCGCCGCCGGTGACAGCCCCCCTAATGACGACCCCGGTTCACCGAAACCAGCCCGAGCGGCTGCCGCCTTTAATAACGCCTGGAGCGTCAGGGAAGTGTTGGGCACTGTAAGAAGGGGTTTTTCTGGTTCTGGAACCGCGGTCGAGACTCGGCCGCAGAAGCCGGCAAATGACTGGTTCGGGGCGAGGGCCCCGTGCCTCCTCAGTTGCCGTTAGTGTCCTCGGACGAACCTGGTCCCTTGTCGGCGGGCCCTAAAGCGTCGCGGGCGACCATTGAACGATCCGACTCGGATTCAAACCGTACATTGCCGGAGAACCTCCACGTGTGAGGAGGTCGGTAGATACCAACATCCTTTGTTCTAGACTTCACGCGAAAGGTATAGAGCAAGCGGTGATAGTCGTACGAAAAACCATCACGTTTGTGAGCCGCAACGTCCAGTTTGTAAGTACCTTCCACGAGACTGAGCCGCTCGATGACGAACGAGACCTCCGCCTCCCCCTCGAGCGACTTCGACCTCATCTTTTCGATATCGGTGTTTGTCCCGTAACAGCACACACCGTCAGTGCTGAAGATGCTAATACCAAACGCGAAGTCGTCGACCTCTCGATCCGTCGTTACCTGTAAACGAATCGTCATACGGTCGCCCGAATGAAAAACATGGGCTGGGCCGTGGTCGCCCTCCAGTGTGACTGTGTTGATACGTACCGTCCCAGAGCCCCAGCGCCCCTCGTCAGCGGAGAACATGTCGGCTGGCGGTGTGGTGTTGTTCTCGTTGGCAGATTCCGGCCCGCTAGCAGGCTCCGGAAGTTCCTCGGTCGAGATCTCTCGCGATGTAATCACCGGCGCCTGTTGCACCTTGGCGTCCTCGGCCGCTAAGAGCTCGTCCTCGGCTTGTTCGACGTCGGCCAGATACATCTGCACAACCCGCTTCGGGTCACCGGTCGTTCTGCTCTGTCCAGCCTCGATCCACACAGCTTCGTCGCAAAACCGTTCGACCATGGATAACCCGTGCGTGACGAGCAAGATAGTTTTACCGCGACGCTTAAACTCGGAAAACTTGTCTAGACATTTCAGGCTGAATCCTTCGTCTCCGACCGCGAGCACCTCGTCCACGAGCAAGATCTCTGGGTCAACATGGATCGCAACAGCAAACCCAAGCCTCATGTACATACCGGACGAGTACGTCTTGACCGGCGCGTCGATGAACTCTTCCAGCTCGGCAAACTCCACGATCTCATCAAAACGCCTGGCGATCTCCCGCCGCGTCAGGCCCAGCATGATGCCGTTGATGAAAACGTTCTCCCTTCCTGAGATCTCGGGGTGAAACCCCGCGCCCAACTCGATCAACGCCGACACCCGCCCGGCAACGTGGACGACTCCACTGGTGGGCTTGACGATCCCCGCGACCAGTTTTAGGAGGGTGCTTTTGCCAGACCCGTTGCGGCCGACGACACCGTAAGACGCGCCCTTAGGAATGGACAACGAAACATCATTCAGCGCCCGGAACGATTCCTCCGCGCGCAGACCTTTTGCTAAACCACCCGTCAGTAGGGCGCTTTTCAGCGTCGCGAACCGGCGCGAGTGGCCGTGTCGCCGGTATATCTTCGTGACGTGGTCGAGCTCGATTGCGAGCATGAATTACTCTGCCTTATGTCCGTCGCTCATCGACCGCCACCTCAGACCTCTTCCGCAAAGGTATCTCGCAAACGGTCGAACAACGC
>DQEK01000372.1:0-5204 GCA_003533545.1 Acidobacteriota bacterium
GTCAAGCGACTGCAGCGGATTGGTGCGTCCGCTAATCTGATCAACCTACTGCAAAAACAGCATCCTGCCGATCTCGCTGAACTCTTCGGCGAGTTGCGTGAAAAAGATTGTCGCGAGGCTCTTGACCTACTGCTTGATCACAATAGTCGTCTCGCTATGGAGGCGTTGGTCGAATATGGTCCGGAGCCAGGGGCGGCATTGCTCGCCGACCATCCGCCGGAACGTCTCGCGTCTTGGCTCCAGGAACTTCCATCGGACGACGCCGCCGCCCTGATCGACGAATTACCTCAGCCGGTGTCTGATGCGGTACTGGTGCAGATGCGTCCGCGTGAGTCTGGGGAGGTTGAGAACCTGCTCGAATATGCGGAGCAGACCGCCGGACGCATTATGAATCCGACGGTCTTCGCGCTGCCGGAGGAGTTAACGGCGGGCGAGGCGATTCAGGCGCTGCAAGGATCGCGCGAGGTGGAGATGGTGTTCTACCTCTACGTCGTCGATGAGCGACGGCACCTGGTTGGTGTCGTATCCCTGCGCCGACTACTGCTGGTGGTCCCAGAAACTCCCCTGGGGCGGATCATGACTACCGATCTGATCAGCGCTAGGGTTGACACTGACCAGGAGGAGGTCGCCCAGTCTGTCGCTAACTACAATCTGCTGGCGGTTCCGGTGGTCGACGAGGAAAACAAGCTTGTTGGAATCATCACAGTCGATGACGTTATAGACATCATCAAAGATGAGGCGACCGAAGATATTTATCGACTCGCCGGGGTGAGTGGTGACGAGCATGTGTTTTCTCCGGCTCGTGAGTCGGTGCGCAAGCGACTGCCGTGGCTGGCGGTCAATCTCGTTACGGCCACCATGGCGGCGTTCGTGGTTCGAGCCTTCCAGAGCACCATCGATCAGGTGGTAATGCTGGCGGTTCTGATGACCATGGTCGCGAGTATGGGAGGGAATGCCGCTACCCAGACGCTCACTATCATCGTGCGTGGCATCGCCCTCGGCGAGTTGACATGGGGGAATTCGCGCAGGGCGCTGTTCAAGGAGGCGCTGGTCGGGTTCGGTCACGGACTAGCGCTCGGGACAGTTGGCGCCGGGGTGGCGTGGCTCATGTCCGGCAACTTGGTCCTGGGGCTGATCCTAGCCCTAGCAATGGTGATTAACCTTCTGGTTGCTGCGATTGCCGCTACTTTGATTCCGATCGCACTGCGGGCGCTGAAGATCGATCCTGCGCTGGCTTCCGCGGTGTTCATCACCACGTTGACCGACGTGTTCGGGTTTTTTGCGTTCCTGGGACTGGCCACCATTTTCCTACCCTACCTGTAGCCGGCAGTTTATGGCACGTTGGGCCGGGGTGCTGGTCTGTGGGTGATGCAGGCAGTAAAATGCCAGCCTGGGTGGGCCCGTAGCAGACCGGGGTTGCCCCAGTTCCGGCCGGGGTGACACGCACTCACGATGCCACTCTACACAACGGATGCGCTGATTCTGCGCACCTATCAGTTCGGTGAAGCGGATTGCATCGTTGCGTTTTTGACTCGGGACCACGGCAAGAAACGGGGTGTGGCGAACGGGGCGCGCCGACCTAAATCACGGTTCGGGGGGGGGCTCGAGCCGCTGACGCTAGCGAGACTGTCGTATTTTGAGCGGGAGCGTCGAGACTTGGTTCGACTGAGCTATGCCGAGCCGGTGCGGTCGCCATTGCTGGCTTCGGACGGCGACGTGCTCGGGTACGTCGAGTATTTCGCGGAATTGTTCGATGAGTGTGCTCCAGAGGGCGACCCGAACGCGAGCCTCTTTCGGTTGGGTGCTGCGGTGGTTGAGACGCTAACCGGCAATGTCAGCATCGACCGTTTGGCCCGTTATGTCGAATATTGGGTTCTGCGGTTGCAAGGTGTTTACCCGTCTCTGTTGGTGTGCCATGCCTGTGGCGGTGATGCCGCTCGCGGGGGGCGACTGGATCCGGCTGGGGACGGGTTCGCCTGTGTTGATTGTGCTCACGAGAAAGGACTTATGTTGTCCGCCGAGTCCGTGCAGTTTTTGCGGGCGGCCGCTGGCACAGCGCCTGCGGCGGCGTCTGGTCTTAGCCTTTCGGTTGGCGCCGGACGTGAGTTAGAGCGTGCGCATCGCCAATTGATTTCGGTGCATCTTGAGAAGGAACTGCGTTCGTTCCAGGTGCTGCGAGCCATGAACCCAGAAACGAGCTGAGAGGGAGCACGTGACGCTGCAAGACCTGATCGCCAGGCTTACCCGATTTTGGAGTGGCCGCGGGTGTTTGATCCAACAACCGCTCGACACCGAGGTTGGGGCCGGCACGATGCATCCGGAGACGTTCTTACGTGTTCTGGGGCCACGACATTGGAGGGTCGCCTATGTCCAACCGTCGCGGCGGCCGGCCGATGGGCGGTTTGGAGAGAATCCGAATCGATTGTTCAAGCATCACCAGTTCCAGGTGATCTTGAAGCCATCACCAGACGCGGCCCAGGGGTTATATCTCGACAGCCTGCGCGCTTGTGGCATTGATCCTGGACTTCACGATGTGAGGTTCGAAGAGGACAACTGGGAATCACCGACCCTCGGTGCATGGGGCATTGGTTGGCAGGTACTGCTCGATGGCATGGAGATCACTCAGTTCACCTACTTCCAGCAAGCCGGAGGAGTCGATTTGTCTCCAATTTCGGTCGAGCTCACGTATGGGCTTGAGCGGATTGCGATGCATCTGCAGGGTGTCGACGACGTGTATGACCTTGAGTGGGCGTCCGGTGTGACGTATCGGGAGGTGCGTCACCGGGACGAGGTTGAGCAAACCAAGTATGCGTTCGGCATGGTTGACATGTCCGGGGAGGATTTCTCGGCGTTTCACCGTGATCTCTTTGACCGTTACCACCAGCTTGCGGAGACTTTGCTCCATTCGAACCTGGTTTTGCCGGCGCTTGACGCATGTCTCAAGTGTTCCCATGCGTTCAATATTCTTGATGCCAGCGGGGGAATTGGAGTGACGGAGCGTGCCGCGTACATTTTGCGCGTGCGTCAGCTGGCCGTCGCCATCGCCAAGGCCCATGTTGAAGTCCTGATCGAAGCGTGATGGCCAAGCGGATTGCAACGATGTATCGAGAACTTCTGATTGAAATCGGCTGCGAAGAGCTTCCCGCAAGTTGGTTGTTACCGCTGACCCGGCAGATCGGCGAACAGGTGGCGTCGCAGCTTGCGAGGGTGCGTCTCGATTGTTCAACCGCGGTGGAGTCTTTCGGGACGCCACGCCGTCTGGTGGTGCGATTGGCCGGGGTGGCCGACCGCCAAGCGGACCTCGAGGAGATGGTGACAGGACCACCGGTCCGGGCTGGTTTCGATGCGGACGGAAAGCCGACACCTGCTGCGATCGGATTCGCACGCAAGAACGCTGTGGAGGTTGGCGGCTTGACGGAGGTTGACACGCCCAAGGGGCGTTACCTAGCGGTGCATCGACGGCAGCGTGGCTCGGCGGCGCGCGTAGTACTCGGTAGTGTCCTGGCCGGTACCTTGCGGGACCTGGCTTTTCCGAAACAGATGGACTGGGATGCTCGTCTCGACGATGGGCGCGGAGAGTTGCTTTTCGGTCGCCCGATCCGTTGGCTGGTTTTTCTCTATGGCGGACGCGTGGTGCCGTTCGTGATCGATCGAACTGCTGACGCAATGGCGCGGGGCGTGTCACCCGTGCGTGCAGGTGCGCTGACGTACGGTCACCGGTTTTTCTCTCGAGATGGAAAACCAGGGCGTGGGTTCCGGGTCGGGTCATTCGACGAGTATCGACAGAATTTGAAAAGGCATTACGTCCTGCTGGGACGGGAGGAGCGCCGGACCCGCATTGAGCAGAAACTGAATACGCAGGCGGCGCGTGTCGGAGGTGTTGTTGGGGTTGCCAGTGGTGAGTGGGCGTTACTGGATGAGGTGCCAGACCTCGTTGAGTATCCGTCGGTCGTCACTGGACATTTTCCGAAGGAATTCCTTGCCCTGCCAGACGAGGTGCTGAAGACGACGATGATTCATCACCAGCACTACTTTCCGGTGGTGACTAGCCGTGGTGATCTGACCGAGCATTTTCTGGCGGTTACCAACACGCCCCGCGATAACGTGCGTGCCATCGCCAGGAACGCGGAACGGGTCCTGGTGGCGCGACTACGGGACGCTCGATTTTTTTGGGAGGCGGACAGGGCAAGTACCGTCGCGTCCAAGCTGAAACGGCTCGACACTCTCCGGTTTCACGCCAAACTGGGCAGCTATCTGACCAAGGCGAGGCGGATCGAACGGTTGGCTGCGTGGGTGGCGTGCGAGGCTTTTGGTAGCAGACCGCACGCAGGACACGCGGCGCGGGCGGCGTTGCTTTGCAAGGCCGACCTCACGACCGACATGGTCGGGGAGTTCCCTGAATTGCAGGGTGTCATGGGAGGAATCTACGCGCGGGAAGATGGCGAGCCGGAAGAGGTCTGGCGGGCCGTCTACCATCATTACCTCCCGATCGCGGTCACTGCGGACGCACCGCCGGAGTCCACGAGTCTAGGAGCAGCGGCTGTGAGTTGGGCGGCTGTGTCATTGGCGGACAAGCTGGATACGTTGGCGGGGCTGTTCCAGGCGGGAGAGAAGCCGACCGGTTCTCGAGATCCTTTCGGATTGCGGCGACAGGCACATGGCATATTTCGTATTCTCGTCGACCTGCCAGAACTGACGGGATTGACTGTCCGGCCAGATCTCGGCGGACTTCTACACGAGGCGTGCGATGGACATGACGGCCAGCTGGACTCAGCTGGTGACGCGAGGCTCGTGGCGTTCCTGCTAGAGCGACTGCGGTATGTGCTGGAACGGCGAGGATACGACCTGCGCAACGTGCGTGCCGTAACTCATCAGCTATCGCTGAGTGAGGTCCGACCACTAGATGCACGCCGGAAACTTGAGGTGCTACCGGAGTTTACCGGCTCGCCAGATTTTCTGCGGTTGGCGACTTTGTTCAAACGGGTGCGTAACATGGCCAGGGAACTCCCAGACGCCGAGTTTGAACAACTTGAGGCTAACAACACGGTGGCTCTATCAGAAGTGGACATAGAACCGGCGGAAGCGAAGCTCGGTGCCGAGCTTAAGCGGCGTCGGACAAAAATTGAAGTGGCCGTGGACACTGGACAAAACTATCGAGCGGCATTCGCCGAGGCTGCTCGATTCGGACCCGCCGTCGATCGGTT
>DQEK01000372.1:5514-8398 GCA_003533545.1 Acidobacteriota bacterium
GGACCCGCCGTCGATCGGTTTTTTGCCGACGTGCTCGTTATGGCGGACAACTCCGGAGTACGCCGACGGAGGCTGTTACTGCTCAAACGACTCGAACGGTTGATCCTTCAGCTGGCGGACGTTTCGGAGATTGTCAAAGAAGACGACTGACAGAGATTTGTGACATGGCCAAGACCCGCAGGAAGAAAGTTAAGGCACGCGTCAGTTCTACGGCAGACAGGGCGTCAAGTCGTTCCACCAAGCTGGTGCAGAGCAAGAAACCGGCGAAGACCGTGGCCGGCCGCGCGTCGGCCCCAACCCATGTCTACTTTTTCGGCACCGGTAAGGCAGACGGTGACCGTTCAATGCGTGACCTGCTGGGCGGAAAGGGTGCAGGACTTGCGGAAATGACGAATGCGGGCCTTCCCGTGCCCCCCGGGTTCACTATTACCACGGAGGCCTGCAACCTTTATTATGCCAATAACTGTTCAATTCCATCTGCGGTCGATGGGGAGATGCTCGACCGGCTTCGACAGCTTGAGAAGGCGGTAGGCGCGTCGTTTGGTTCGGAGAGTCGGCCGTTGCTGCTGTCTGTACGGTCGGGTGCTAGGTTTTCGATGCCCGGCATGATGGACACCATCTTAAATCTTGGCTTGAACGACGCGACTGTCGAAGCGTTAGGGAGACAGACGAACAATGGTCGTTTTGCATACGACAGTTACCGTCGGTTTATCCAGATGTTCGGCAACGTCGTACTTGAGATCTCAAAGGATGATTTCGAAGAGACACTCAACGACGTTAAACGGGAGCATGGCGTCATCCTCGATACCGACCTGAGCGAGGAGGCGCTGCGGCGGGTGGTGGCGAAGTACAAGGACCTGGTTCTCCAGAAAACGAGTCAAGGTTTTCCAACGAAACCACTGCAACAACTGCGCCTTGCTCGAGACGCGGTGTTCCGGTCGTGGAACAATCCGCGTGCGAAAGAGTACCGCCGTATCTACGACATTCCGGACGAGATTGGCACGGCGGTTAACGTCCAGTTGATGGTCTTTGGGAATACGGGTGACCGTTCCGCGACTGGGGTCGGTTTTACCAGGAATCCCGCGACTGGTGACAAGGAATTCTACGGTGAATTTCTGGTTAACGCGCAGGGTGAAGACGTGGTTGCTGGCATCCGGACGCCACAGCCCATCGCTGAGCTTGAGCGAATCATGCCGGCCGCCTACAAACAACTCCGGAGGATCACTAGCCGTCTCGAGCGGCACTACAAAGACCTGCAGGATTTCGAATTTACTATCCAGGACGAACAGCTCTTCATGCTCCAGACCAGAAGCGGCAAGCGCACCGGTCTTGCCGCTATCCGCATTGCCACCGATTTGGTTGACGAACGTCTCGTCAGTACCACGGGGGCGCTCAAACTGATCGACCCGGTGGCTTTGGTTCAGCTGTTAGCCCCCGTTTTCGATCCAGACGAGTGGGCCCGCATTCCGGTTGCGACGAAGGGGCTTCCGGCGTCGCCAGGCGCAGCGTCGGGACAGGTGGTGTTCACCGCTGAGGAGGCGGTGCGCTGGGCCGATTTGGGCAAGAGGGTCGTGCTGGTGCGCAAAGAGACCGTACCAGATGACATCCACGGGATGTACGTGGCTGAAGGGGTGCTGACCGCGACTGGCGGCATGACGTCGCACGCTGCCGTGGTGGGACGCCAGATGGGGAAACCTTCGGTGGTCGGTGCGGGCGCAGTTCAGATCGACGAGAAGGCGAAGCAGTTGGAGGTCCTCGACCAGGTCCTGCGGGAGGGTGATGCCATTTCTTTCGACGGTCTCACGGGTGAAGTTAAGGTCGGGTTGGTGGCCAGCCAGCCTAGCGAGATTCTGCAGGTGGTGACCGGAAACCTCGCGAAGGAGACCTCGGATGTTTTTCAGCGTTTCGAACGGGTGATGAGATGGGCGGACCGGGTGAAAAGACTCGGAGTGCGGGCCAATGCGGATCAGCCAGATCAAGCGGAAATCGCGCGGGCGTTCGGGGCACGTGGCATCGGCTTGTGTCGTACCGAACATATGTTTTTCGGGGAGGGGCGAGTTCAGATCGTTCAGCGGATGATTCTTGCAGAGACCGAAGCTGAACGTCGGAAAGAATTGCGCGCGCTGTTACCTTTGCAACGAGCGGACTTTTACGGCGTGTTCAAGGCCATGGGGGGCGAGCCGGTCACAATTCGTACGATTGACCCCCCGTTGCACGAGTTTTTACCCAAGCGCGAGGACCTCTTGGTCGAGATCGCGGTTTTGGAGATGAAGAAGAAAAAGCGTTCCTCTCCGCTGCTAGCTCGGAAGCGGAGACTACTCCGACGCGTCGAACAGTTACACGAATTCAATCCGATGCTTGGACACCGCGGGGTCCGGCTCGGGATCAGTTATCCGGAAATCACTGAAATGCAAACCCGCGCGATCATTGAGGCGGCGGTTCAATTGGCACAGGAGGGTCTGAAAGTCGTTCCGGAGATCATGATCCCTCTGGTCGGTGACGTGCGAGAGTTACGCGACCAGAAGGCGGTGGTCGACCGGGTTGCAGAGACGGTCATGGCAGAACAGGGTGTCTCCGTAAAATATCTCGTCGGTACGATGATTGAGGTTCCGCGTGGAGCGGTGACTGCGGGCGAAATTGCCGCTGAGGCCGACTTCTTTTCGTTCGGCACCAACGACCTCACGCAAATGGTCTTCGGTTTTTCCCGGGATGATTCGGCGAAGTTTCTTAAAGAGTATCAGGCGCGTAAGCTCATTGAACGGGATCCGTTTGCGAGCCTCGATACGACCGGTGTTGGGGCTCTGGTTGAAATGGGAGTGCGTCTCGGCCGCGAGGCCAAGCCGAATTTGAAAGTGGGGATTTGCGGAGAACACGGTGGAGATCC